>JADFJI010000023.1 GCA_022566235.1 Chloroflexota bacterium | reverse complement strand
ATGGTCGCTGTCGTGGCACGCCGCGAGCGCGAGCGCGACGAGCAGCAAGCCGCGCGCGCACGGGCGGCTGAGGATGCGTGTCATGGAATTCGCCTTGGGCTTGGGATGAGCCGGACGGCCGCACCCGGCGGAGACCCGCCGGTGGGAGTGCGCTCCGCCGCTTCCACCCGATGGAAGGGCGCGCGACGCGCCGGGATGTCGGAGCTGCCCGCGAAAACCGGAACACCACGGAGACACCGCGTGGCGCGCGGCGTCGGGCGGCGTCGAGCGGGCGCGCCAGCGCAAGGGCGGGCGCGCCCTCGCCGAGCCGGTAGGTCTCGCTGCCCGCGTGCACGACGTCCAGGCGATGGAGCTCGAGCCGGGCCAGCGACTTCTCGCTTTGCGGCGCGAAATTGTTTGCCCAGGTGATTCTTCGCGATCGTGTAGAGCCAGGCGAGTATGGGCTTGCCCCGGTAGCGAAAGCGGTGAATCGACTCCAGAGCTTCGACGAAGACCTGCGACGTGGTGTCGTCAGCCACCTCACACCTACCAGTTCTGGCGAACACATAGCGCCAGATCCTGGGCTGGTGTTCGTCGAACAGTGCGAGGCCCTGGGCTTCGACTCCATTTGGACGCCCGATGTATTTCACTGGCCGTCGCCAGACCCCCTTATTTTCCTGGCCGGGGCAGCTGCAAGAACCCGCAGGGTTTCCCTGGGCACCGCGGTGGGAGTGCTACCTTATCGACACCCGATCTTGTGGGCAAAAGCGGCCATATCCCTTCAACAGCTGTCTCATGGACGCCTTATCCTGGGGGTAGGGATAGGGGGAGATTTTCCCCAGGAGC
Organism: Chloroflexota bacterium; assembly: GCA_022566235.1. Lineage (GTDB taxonomy): Bacteria > Chloroflexota > Dehalococcoidia > Plut-88900 > Plut-88900 > JACZVB01. The sequence continues at coordinate 12,383 of JADFJI010000023.1, read as the reverse complement.
TGGAGATGCTGGGACTGAGGATGAAGGACAGGGGTAAGATGTCCGACGAAACACTGGCGGTGATAAAGAGGCTCCTTACTGAAAAAAAGGTCACTCACCAGGGCAAGTTCTTTCAATTCCAGGATGTGACCATTGGCGTTCCTCCCGGAGGCCTCGCGCCGATACCAATCTGGTACGGGGCCGAGTGGCACAACGGAATAGCGGATAGAGTCTCGGTACGAACAGCAAAGTTCTGCGATGGCTTTATCCCTCTCGGTGTACCTGCTGATGCCTATCCTGAGGTAAGAGAGAAGATAGAGACTTATGCCCACCAGGAAGGAAGAGACTTATCCTCATTCACATGGGGCCTCTATCTCTGGTGCCTCCTGGGAGAGAGCTGGGAGGAGGCCCGCGGCGAAGCTGAACGCCTGCTTCAGGTCAAGCTGGGCCCCGACTGGCGTTTGGAAAATCCGGAATCCTATGCTTTGGGAACCCCGAACGACTTCATAGAGACCATTGAAAAATACATCTCTGCGGGGGTGAGCCATTTCATCATCAGTCCCGTATGCATTGGTGCTCAGGTGATGAGCCAGTACGAGACCCTAGCCCGAGAAGTCTTACCTCATTTCAAAAAGAAGCGTCCATAGCCCCTTTCTCAATCTGTGGGTTTATGGCGGGGTTCATTTGCCAGTCCTTCCCTTGCCAAGCATGTCTTGAGCCATTTCCGAATGGGAAGTAGGGCGAGGGTATCTAGAAAAGTCCCTGAACATAGAGGCCGTTTGATGAGCTTCTCAAAAAGGGGAATCCAGTCCCGGCTTGTCCCGATACACGGGACTTGCCGAAGTGTCCCATCGAAGGGCCTGTCCTGAGCGAAGTCGAAGGGATGGTCGAAACTGTTATTGAACACCCTTACTAGCCCCGATGCTTGATCAACCAGTACTCCAGACTGTCGGCCAGGGCCAGCCAGCTTGCCTCGATGACGTTGGTGGAGCTGCCCACCGTCCTCCACCGGTGCTCGCCGTCGGTGGACTCTATCAGCACCCGGATGGAGGATGCGGTGCCTGAACTCTCGTCTATGATTCGCACCTTGTAGTCTGCCAGCTCGACGACGGATACGCCGGGATAGTACTGGACAAGGGCCTTGCGAAGGGCGCCGTCCAGCGCGTGGACGGGGCCGTTGCCCTCTGAGGCCGTATGGATCACCTCGCCCTCCACCCTGACCTTGACCATCGCCTCGGCCAGCAAATGCTCCTCACCTTCTGAAGCAGAGGCGGGCGAGCGGCGGCTGTTTTCCACCACCACCATGAAATCCACCAGCTCAAAGGGCGGCTTGTACTCCTCCTGGGCCCTGCGGACCAGTAGCTCGAATGAGGCCTCGGCCCCCTCGTACTGAAACCCCTTGCTCTCCAGGTCCTTGATCTTCTGGAGCACCTCCCTGGTCTTATCGGCGCCCAGTTCCACGTCTATCCCCAGCTCTTTGACCTTGTAGCTTATGTTCCCCCGCCCCGAGAGCTCGGAGATCACCACCCGTTTAGCGTTGCCCACCAGCTCCGGCGGAATGTGCTGGTAGCTCTCCTCCAGCTTGTTTACCGCCGCTACGTGCATACCGCCCTTATGGCTGAAAGCGCTGACGCCCACGTAGGGTTGATGATGGTTGGGCGGTAGGTTGGCCAGCTCCCTGATGTAGTGGGACGCCTCTGTGAGGTGCGAGAGCTGCTCGTCGGTGACACAGTCCACGCCCAGTTTGATCTTCAGATTGCCGATGATTGAGATAAGGTTGGCGTTGCCGCACCGCTCACCGTAGCCGTTGATGGTGCCCTGGACCTGAGTCGCCCCGTGGGCGATGGCCGTCAGACTGTTGGCCACACCCATGTCCGCATCGTTGTGGACGTGGATTCCCAGCTCGACATCGCTCCCTTCCCTGACCCGGTCCATTATGTCGGCGATCTCGCTGGGCAGGCATCCTCCATTAGTGTCGCACAGAATCACCCATTCGGCCCCGGCCTTCTCGGCCACCTGAACCGTCTTGAGGGCGTAGTCCGGGTCCTCCTTGAAACCGTCGAAGAAGTGCTCGGCATCGAAGAAAACCCTCCGGCCCCGGGACTTCAGATACCGTATGGAGTCCGCTATCATGTCAAGGTTCTCTTCGGGAGTGGTCTCCAGGATACGCTTGACGTGAAGGGCGGAACTCTTGCCCACCAGGGTTATAACCTTGGTATCGGCATCGAGGAGCGCTTGAATCTGGGGATCCTTCTCAACGCTGATCTTGGCCCGGCGAGTGGCCCCGAAGGCCGTAATGGTAGAGTGCGTCAGGTCCAAGTCCCGGACCCTGGCGAAGAACTCGGCGTCCTTGGGGTTGGACCCGGGCCACCCGCCCTCGATGTAATGTACCCCCAGCTCGTCCAGCTTTTTGGCTATCTTCAGCTTGTCCTCCACCGATAGGGAGATACCCTCCATCTGGGTCCCGTCCCGGAGGGTGGTGTCGTAGAGGACCAGTTTTGGCTTTTGAGTATTCACATTGCTCACCATGCCGTTCGTCCTGGGCTTATCGAAGGATGAACAGTTCGAGGCCGCCCGTGGTTCGGCCCTTCGGCCTTGCTCCCTTCGATGGAACACTTCGACAAGCTCAGTACAGGCTCAGGACAGGCAGGCTAACCACGAACGGATTAAATTGTTCCAGATACATGATCGGCTATGGCGCTTCCCATCTCCACGGTGCCCACGGCCTTCATCCCTTCCTCCATTATATCCGGCGTCCGGTATCCCCTCTCCAGCACCCGGTCCACCGCCCCCTCGATGGCCTCCGCCTCCCGATCCAGGCCCAGGGAGTAGCGTAGCATCATCGCAACACTCAATATCATAGCTATCGGATTGGCCATGTCCCGACCGACCAGGTCTGGAGCGGAACCGTGAATGGGCTCGTACAGGCCCAGGGCCCTGGCTGGTTTACCATCATCGCCGGACCTGTCCATATTGAGGCTGGCCGAGGGCAGCATACCCACGGACCCTGCCAGCACCGAGGCCTCGTCGGTGAGGATGTCCCCGAAGGTGTTCTCCGTGACTATCACATCGAACTGGGCCGGCCGCCTGATCAGGTGCATGGCGCATGTGTCGACCAGAAGGTGGTCCAGCTTCACATCGGGGTACTGGGGCTCCATCTCCAGCGCAATCTGCCTCCAGAGCCGGGAAGACTCCAGGACGTTGGCCTTGTCCACCGATGTCAGCTTCTTTCGTCGCCTTTTGGCCAGCTCGAATCCGACCCGAAGTATCCGGCTTATCTCCTCCTCCGAGTAGATCATGCTGTCTACGGCCCTGCGCCCCCGGCTGGTGGTCCACTGTCGTTTCGGCCTGCCGAAGTAGAGCCCCCCCGTCAGTTCCCGCACCACCACCAGGTCCACGCCATCAAGAATCTCGGGTTTGAAGGGAGTGGAGTCCTTGAGCTGGGTATTGACCTTCACGGGCCTGATGTTGGCGAAGAGGTTAAGCCTTTTGCGCAGCTCCAGGAGACCCTGTTCGGGGCGCACCTTTGCCTTGGGGTCGTCCCACTTGGGCCCTCCCACCGCCCCGAACAGAATGGCATCGCTCTTCTTGCACAGCCTTAGAGTCTCGTCGGGGAGGGCGGTGCCGAACTTGTCTATGGCCTCACCCCCGACACTCCCGTAAGCGAAGTCAAAGCAGTGGCCGAAGTGGTCACCGACCCTATCCAGGACCTTGATGCCCTCGGCCACCACCTCGGGCCCGATGCCGTCGCCGGGTATGACCGCTATCTTCGCTCGTGCCATGCTTTCTGATCTGGTCAAAAGACATCCTGTGTTCTAAATATCATCCCGAATGTCGTTTGTTTCAAATGTCATCCTGAACGTCGTTTTTTAATGTCATCCTGAACGTAGTGAAGGATCTAGCTCAGCCAGCCCCGAGGCCCGGTTCCTTTACGCATGGCGGACCGCAGCCTCACACAGAGTGGCAGTGGTGACCTGCCTATCCTGAGCTCACCGTCACTTTCTCCACTTCCGCGCTTCGGGCCGCCAGCAGCCTGTTCAGAGCGTTCATGTACGCCCTGGCGCTGGCCACGATGATGTCCGTATGGGCCCCCCGGCCCATGTAGGTCTGGTCGTTGCTCTCCACCCTGATGGTGACCTCGCCCAGGGCGTCGATCCCCTCGGTGACGGACTTGATGCTGAACTCGGTGAGCTGGTTGGGCACGTCTACTATCCTGTTGATGGCCTTATAGACGGCGTCCACGGGGCCCGTGCCCACCGCAGCGTCGGTGGTTACCTCGCCATCGGGGCCTTTCAGGGTCACCGTTGCGGTGGGCACATCGTGGTCGCCGCAGGCGACCTGGACATGCTCCAGGTGATACGTCTCGTGGTGGGTGCGGCGCTCCTCGCCCATCAGCGCCTCCAGGTCCCTGTCGGTGACCTCCTTCTTCTTATCGGCCACCTCTTTGAAGGCCTGGAAGGTCTTCTTCAACTCCTCGTCGGTCAGGGAGTAGCCCAGGTCCTCCAGCCGGTCCTTAAGGGCGTGGCGTCCACTGAGCTTGCCCAGATAGAGGGTCGTCTTGGGAACCCCTACCGACGTGGGGGTCATGATCTCATAGGTTATCGGGTTCTTCAGGATACCGTCCTGGTGTATCCCCGATTCGTGGCGGAAGGCATTGGCCCCAACAATTGCCTTGTTGGGTTGGACCGACATGCCCGTCAGGTCGCTCACCAGCCGGCTGGTCTTGTATATCTGGGTCGAGTCGATGTTGGTGGCGATGTCGTACAGGTCGTTGCGGGTGCGGATGGCCATCACGATCTCTTCCAGGGAGGCGTTGCCGGCCCGCTCCCCGATGCCGTTGATGGTGCACTCCACCTGCCTTGCCCCGGCCCGGACGGCAGCGATGCTGTTGGCCACGCTCAACCCCAGGTCGTTGTGGCAGTGAATGCTGACGGTAGCCTTGTGGATGTTGGGCACCTTCTCGAAGATGCTCTTGATCAGGTCGTAGAACTCCTCGGGAGTGGTGTAGCCCACGGTGTCGGGAATGTTGACGGTGGTGGCCCCGGCATCGATAACCGATTCCAGAATCCGGTAGAGGTACTCCCGGTTCGTCCGGGTGGCGTCCATGGGGGAGAACTCCACGTCGCTCAGGTGTTTGGCGGCCCGACCCACCATCTCCGTGGCCAGTTCCAGGATCTCCTCGTGGTTCTTCTTCAGCTGGTACATCAGGTGAACGTCGGAGCTGGACAGGAAAACGTGGACCCGGGGCCTCTTGGCGTGCTTCACCGCCTCCCAGCAGGCGTCGATGGCCTTGGCATGGGCGTGGGCCAACCCGGCGATGATGGGCCCCTTGACCTCTTTGGCCACCCTGGACACCGCCTCGAAGTCACCCGGGGAGCTGTAAGGGAAGCCGGCCTCTATCACATCGACACCAAGCCGGTTGAGCTGGTGGGCGATCTCCACCTTCTCTTCGACGTTCAAGGTCGCGCCCGGGGACTGCTCTCCATCCCTCAGGGTCGTATCGAATATCAATACCTGATCCATCTTACTTCTCCTTGTCCGTTCCACTTATTATGGGTCTGGACACTGGCAAGCCGACCTTAGGTCGGCTTGCTAAGGAACGACATCATCTCCCGCAGCTCCTTACCTACCACCTCTACAGGGTGCTCAGCGTCCTTCTTACGCATGGCATCGAAGTTGGTGCGGCCCTCCCTGTTCTCCGCTATCCACTGCCTGGCGAAGGTGCCGTCCTGGATTTCCGTCAGTATCTTCTTCATCGACTCTCTGACGTGGTCGTCGACTATCCTGCCGCCCCGGGTGTAGTCCCCATACTCGGCGGTGTCGCTGACAGAGTAGCGCATGTAGCTCAGGCCTCCCTGATAAATCAGGTCTACTATGAGCTTCACCTCGTGCAAACATTCGAAATAGGCTATCTCAGGCTGGTAGCCCGCATCCACCAGTGTTTCGAAGGCGGCCTTGATGAGGGATGTGACCCCGCCACAGAGGACGGTCTGCTCGCCGAACAGGTCCGTCTCCGTCTCCTCTTTGAAGGTGGTCTCCAGCACTCCGGCCTTAGTGCACCCCAGCCCCTTGCCGTAGGCCAGGGCCACCGCCTTTGCATTGCTGCTGGCGTCCTGATATATGGCCACCAGGGCCGGCACCCCGACGCCTTCGGAGTACAACTCCCGAAGCCTGTGCCCCGGGGCCTTGGGCGCGATCATGCTGACATCCACGTATGGAGGGGGCACCACCTCCTTGTAGTGGATGTTGAAGCCGTGGGCGAACATCAGGGTCTGGCCCGGCCTGAGATGGGGAGCGATATGGTCGGCGTAGACCTGGCCCTGTCGCTCGTCGGGGATAGTCATCATGAGGATGTCGGCCTCTTTGGCCGCATCGGCCACCTCGCCGACCCTGAGGCCCGCCTTCTCGGCCTTGGGCCAGCTCTTGCTGCCTTTATACAGCCCCACCATCACCTTGCACCCGCTGTCCGTGAGATTGAGGGCGTGGGCGTGCCCCTGGCTGCCGTAACCTATCACCCCTATGGTCTTGCCCTCCAGGGCCTTCAGGTCGGCGTCGTCATCGTAGTAGACCTTGGCTTTGATGGCCATCTCCTACACTCCTCCTATATCCTTGAACTTGGGCCGCACTTGCGAGAGGTTTTTCGTGGACTCCGCCGAGCCCCGCACCATGGCCACCTGGCCTGTCCTCATGATTTCCAGCACCCCGAAGGGCTTGAGCATTTTGTGCAACGCCTCGATCTTGTTCTCGTCTCCCGTGGCCTGGATCACCATGGAGTCGGGCTCTACATCCACGATGTCCCCCCGAAATATCTCCACGATGCTTATGATATCGCTCCGGTTGTCGGGCAGCGCCTTCACCTTGATGAGGGTCAGTTCCCTGGCCACGATAGCATCGTCGGTGATATCGCGCACCTCCATCACCCCTATCAGCTTCCTGAGCTGACGCGCGGCCTGCTGCCGCACTCCTTCATCCCCCTCAACCACGATGGTCATCCGCGACATGTTCGGGGTCTCACTGTGACCCACAGCAAGGCTGGCTATATTGAACCCGCGGCGCCTGAAAAGACCCGCGACCCTGTTGAGGACTCCCGGCTTGTCCTCTACCAGCGCCACCAGTATCTGTCTGGGGACAGCCATAATCGTCTCTCCACCTAGCCCATAGCCACACTTACATTAGGGTCTTCTTCCATGGAGGCCCGCGACCCCCCGGGTGGTATGAACGGGTAGACGTTCTCCACCGCCCTCACCACGAAGTCCAGGATGACCGGACCGTCGTGTTTCATGGCCTGGTGAAATGCCGGCACCACCTGGTCCTTCTCCGTAATTCTTAGCCCTTTGCACCCGAAGGCCTCGGCCAGCTTCACGAAGTCGGGGGTTTGGAACAGGGTAGCCACGTAGCTCTTGTTATAGAAGAGCTCCTGCCACTGGCGAACCATGCCGTGAGTCCCGTTGTTCATGATGACCAGTTTGACCGGAATGTTGTTCTCGACCATGGTCAGCACCTCGGGCATGGTCATCTGGAAGCCGCCGTCGCCGCATATGGCCCACACCGTGGTGTCCGGGTTGCCCACCTGGGCCCCCATGGAGGCCGGGACCTCGTAGCCCATGGTGCCCGAGCCCCCTGAGGTGATGAACCTGTTTGGCTTTTCGAAGCAGAAGTGCTGAGCAGCCCACATCTGGTGCTGTCCCACCCCCGTGACCACTATGGCGTCTCCCTGCGTTTCCTCATTTAGATGTTTCAATATGAACTGGGGCAGCAGGTCCTCCGTTTCCCTGAAGGCGAGGGAAGGGTGTTCCCTCCGCCACCGGTCTATACACTCCACCCACTCCGGGTGAGTGTTGTGTTTCACCAGAGGGTTCAGCGCGCCCAGCACCTTGTTTACGTCGGAGACCAGGGCCAGATCCACCTTGACGTTCTTCGATATCTCCGTCTCATCGATATCGATGTGGATCTTCTTTGCCCTATGCGCAAACAGGTTGGGGTCACCCGTGACCCGGTCGTCGAATCGCATACCGATGCCTATCAGGAGATCAGCCTCGTCGATGGCTAAGGTAGCCCAGGCTACTCCGTGCATACCGGGCATTCCTACGCTTAACAGGTGTCTACCCGGGAAGGAGCCTATGCCCAGCAGGGTGGTTATTACCGGTATCTGAGCCTTCTCCGCCAGCTCCTGAAGGAGGCCGTGGGCCCGGGAGATGTTCACCCCCCTGCCCGCGATAATTATCGGTCGTTTGGCCTGGTCGATCATCCTGGCCGCCTTCTTCACCTCCGCCGGGTCGACCTCCGCCACCGGGCTGTAGGTGCGCAGGTCTGCCTCCTCCGGGTAACCCTCGAACTCCACCTCCTCCTGCTGAACGTCCTTGGGAATATCGACCAGAACGGGGCCTGGGCGTCCGGTCCGGGCAATATGGAACGCCTTCTTTATCACCATAGGCAGCTCTCTGGTATCCATCACCAGGTAGTTGTGCTTGGTTATAGGCAGGGTGATACCGGTGACATCCGATTCCTGGAAGGCGTCTTTCCCTATCATGGCCCGGGGCACCTGCCCCGTGATGGCTACAATCGGCACCGAGTCCATGTGGGCCGTCATGATGCCGGTAACCAGGTTCGTCGCCCCCGGGCCCGATGTGGCAATACACACCCCTACTTTGCCCGTGGACCTGGCATAGCCGTCGGCGGCCATGGCTGCGCCCTGCTCGTGCCGTACCAGGATGTGCCTTATCTCCGGGTACTCCGGAAGGGTCTGGTAGAAGGGTAGGATAGCCCCACCCGGAAGGCCGAACATCACGTCGACCCCTTCCGCCTTGAGACACTCAAGGACTATTTGCGATCCCGTCAGCTTCATATCAACCACCTTCCCAGGCCAGGCCTGGGGTCGAACCGGCTGCTATCGAAAAACTTCAAATATTCATCCCGACCGATGGACGATTACCAGGCCCCAGGAATTGAGCGGGATATAAAAAATCCCGACCCCTCAAAGGGGCGGGATTCACCGCGGTACCACCCTTATTCGTCCCGACACAGTCGAGACCTCATTGAGATAACGGCAACTCCGAGAATCACCGACCAGGCTTACTTTATTTGCTGAATTCCCAAGCTTTTACCGTTACACCAGGGATTTGACCATTCAGCCTGATAGCTCCGAGGCGAGTTCAGAGGCCTTTTGCCGCCGGGCTTTCACCTGTTCCCGGCTCTCTGGAGGCCCAGGGCCCTCCTACTACTCCTCATCAACGCTATAGATATTAAATTATGAAAACTGAAGAATATTACAGCACCCGCCAGCCCGTGTCAAGGCTGCGGGCGATTAGATACTTGACACACCTTAGGCATAGTTAAGGAATTGAGACGCTACGTAACTGACCATTCTTTGCAACTGTGTAAATAAAGGGGCGCTTGGTGTTAGTGTCAGCTTTGACAATGCGTTCGTATGCTCTCATAAAGCAATGGAATATCTCCCAGGATTTGGCCTTTGCTCCCCACAAATAAAAGCATCCAACCCCATATTGTTTTATGGCGGCAATCTCACTCGCATTCTTGTGGTAGCTGTAGTCCTGTCCGACAACAGTCCAGCTATTCTGCCCGACGATGGGTAGCCATTTGTCATCCAATTCATCCATTGGGAAGTGTTCTTGATGATAGTGAATCTGCTCTGGGATTCCCGCTAAGGCAAGTGCTCGAGGAATCCTAATGCCTATGCTTCTATCAAAGAATAGAATCATGCCGCTAGAGAGATACCTTCAAAATCTAAAGCATGACGAACATCTTTTTCTTGAACATCAAAATCCTCAACGATTTCCTCTAGGCTCTCGCCAGCGTCCCAGCGTCCTTTTACGACCCAAGTTGGTAGGCCTTTCACAGTAGGTGCCCCAAATGCGATTCTTGGATCAATGATCACCGGTGACTGCCGACTCGCAGGATGCCATCTCATAGCTAATCGGAGTTTACCAACATCTTCGTAGTCAAATTCCGCAAATTTTTCGGATAGCATATGACTCCAGCCTAATTGACCGCCAGCATCAGCCACAATCAGTTCCTTAAATTCTGCTTCTTGCTCGAACCACGCATAGTCCATTAGGACATGGACGCCCTCTGTCATAAATTTGTACTCAGCAAAGGGGAATTCAAATCCGAACGTCTGGGCGATGTATCCTCTCGCTTTACGTAGGCGATGCAGAGAAACACCCATGTTACGGAAAAAGGCTACGAAAGCCGTCTCGATCAACTCCATGTAAGAGAGTGGCTGACCTGGCCTTCTTTTTGTGGGCAGAGCTGGCCCAAGTCGACCACCTCTAAAGAACCAGCTAGCCACTGTCTGAGGAGTAGTTCCAGCATAACGAGCGACATCCCTAGTATTGTATGAGGGGAGGTAGAGCCTACGCCTGATAGGCTCTACGTTACGTTCAGCAAGCAAATTGGGTATAACTATTTACCTCCACCGTCCCAGAATCAAGTCGATCTTACTTTACTCTTGATGGAGTTATCCGGTGGAGAACACGGGCCAACTTTCCCCACCCATTGACGGGCTTGATGATATCCAAGAATCATCCAGTCATTACTATATCACTGCAACCCCTGTCTTGCCATCAAAACCGTTGCTTCTAATAGTACATTAGTACTATTAGAATATCAAGACCTATGCCCTAAGGCGAGCAGTTCAGTCAATCCATCGACCGGCTTCGACAGCCTGTGGACAGCCCATACGCCAGACTAGTTTCTGAATACAAAGGCCCAAATCAATCTGAATCCAGGCTCAAACGGAAAGTATAATCAAACAGAGCAGGTTATAATCGATGTGCAGGGTGTAGGGCACCGGCCCTTGCCCCAGCAGGCATCGAAGGAGCGTAACTTGACCCGGAAACCTGATATGAGTCCCTCCAGCGCTGGAAAAAGCGATCGGTTCAGCGACCATCTGAGAAAGCTAGTAGGCCCCATCTGGGATGCACAGCACAATCATCCCTTCGTCAGGGGCGTTGGTGACGGTACCCTGGACCTCGAGAAGCTGAAGCACTGGGTCCGGCAGGACTACGTATATCTCATCGACTACGCCCGCATCCTATCCACGGCCTCGGCCCGGGCCCCGGACCTGGACACCATGACCTGGTTCGCCGGCCTGGCCAGGGCCGTCCTGAAGATAGAGATGTCCCTCCACCGCTCCTATGCCGCCGACTTTGGCATCACCGAGGAGGAACTGGAGCGAGAGCAAAAAGCCCCCACCTGCCAGGGTTACACCGACTTCCTCATGCGGGCCGCTACCGCCGAGCCCTTCGAGGTCCTGGTGGCGGCCCTCCTCCCCTGCTTCTGGGGCTACCACGAGCTGGGCGCTCGCCTCGAAGACCAGGGCCTTCCGGACAAGGAGCTGTATGCCCGCTGGATCAAGCAATACACCGACCCTGACTACGGCCGGGAGGTGGAGCGGTGCCGCCTATTGATGGACAGGCTGGGGGCCGACGCCTCTCAGGAACTGAAAGGGCGGATGGAGCAGGCATTCATCACCAGCAGCCGCTACGAGTACCTCTTCTGGGAGATGTGCTACACCCTTCAGACCTGGCCCGTGTAAGCAGACCTTCGGAGAGAACGCCCACGTCCCCTGTTGACTTATAGCAGACTACCAGTACGGAGACGACAAGTGTCCGAAGTGTATAGCGACCACCTCAGAAAGATCGTAGGCCCCATCTGGGATGCACAGTTCCATCACCCCTTCGTTCAGGGCATCGGTGACGGCACCCTGGATATCGAGAAGCTGAAGTTCTGGGTCCGGCAGGACTACCAGTTCCTCATCGACTACGCCCGAGTCCACACCACGGCCACGGCCCGGGCCCCGGACATGGAGACGATGACCTGGTTCGCCGGGATGGCCGAAAGCACCTTGAAGGTGGAGATGTCCCTCCACCGCTCCTACGCCGCCGATTTCGGCATCACCGAGGAAGAGCTGGAGCGAGAGCAAAAAGCCCCCACCTGCCAGGGTTACACCGACTTCCTGGTGCGGGCCGCCACCGCCGAGCCCTTCGAGGTCACCGTCGCCGCCGTGCTGCCCTGCCTCTGGTCCTTCTACGAGAAGGGCCTGCGCCTGGCCAGCCAACCTCTTCCCAATGAAGAGCTGTACGCCCGCTGGATCAAGACCTACAGCAATCCCGCTTTCGGGGAAGACGTTGAACGGTGCCGGAGCCTTGTAGACCGACTGGCCGAGGCTGCCTCGCCCGAGAGAAGGGCCCGGATGGACCGGGCCTTCATCACCAGCAGCCGCTACGAGTACCTCTTCTGGGAGATGTGCTACACCCTTCAGACCTGGCCCGTGTAGAAGTAACCAACGTGTAGTCTGATGCTTTACGCCGGTATATCCTCCACCGGAGGATCGGGGTGCACCAGCAGGCTGTACCAGTAGGTCTGGCGCATTCGTACCATCT
>JADFJI010000338.1 GCA_022566235.1 Chloroflexota bacterium | reverse complement strand
GCCATCATCGTGAATACCGCCCGGGGCCTCATCATCGACGAACCTGCAATGGTGGAGGCGCTACGAACGGGTCGTATCGCAGGCGCCGGTTTGGACGTCTTCACAGAAGAACCGTTGGAGCCCCACAGCCCTCTACGCCAGCTAGACAACGTGATACTCTCTCCCCATTTAGCGGCAGCCACCTTCGAGGGGACCATGCAGAGGCTTGAGGTAGCAGTGGAAAACATTCAGAGCTTCATGCGCGGCACTCCTGCCAACGTAATTGTTCACGGCTCTCGGCGCTGATCGTCAGTTAGTATTTAACCCGACTCTTAGAGTAGAATTGGACTCGATGTACCTATGAAACTCGAATTCTGGGCCGGAACGGATTCCTCACCGGAGCGTGCTGCGGCGTTCGCCGAGCGTGCAGAGCAAGCGGGATGGCACGGAATAGCCATTTACGACTCTCAGAACCTCAATGGCGATTGCTATGTTGCGTTAGCCCTCGCTGCAGCGGCCACCCAACACCTCGGCCTCAGCACCGGTGTTACCAACTCGCTCACGCGTCATCCCGCGGTCACGGCTTGCGCCATCGCCAGCATCCAACGGGTGTCGGGCGGGCGAGCAGTGCTTGGCATCGGCCGGGGTGACTCGGCCCTCGCCTTTATCGGCCATGCACCGGCGTACCTGGAAGCATTTGAGAATTACCTCAAGGCCACTCAAACCTACCTGCGGGGTGAAGGTGTCGCATTCGATGATCTTAAGTTCTGCGAGCAGATGGCCCCTCCTGTCAGGACGCTGGGGCTTGCGGATACACCGCACGAGAGCCGCCTTACCTGGCTCAGAGCCAAGGACAAGAAGGTGCCTGTTGAGGTCGCGGCGACAGGTCCCAAGGTGATTGCTGCGGCAGCGCGTCACGCTGACCACGTCATGTTCGCGCTCGGCGCCGATCCGGAACGGGTGCGCTGGGGTCTGGAAGAGGCCCGACGTGCCCGTCGGGAAGCGGGCCTCGACCCCAACGGGATCAAGTTCGGTGTATACCTCAACGTCATATGTCATCCCCAGCTTGAGGTAGCTCGTGAGCTGGTGGGTTGGGGTCTGGCAACCTTCGCCCGTTTCTCCGTGATGCACGGCCCGATCTCCGGGCCCGCGTCTCAGGAGGACCAGAAGGTATTCACCGACCTGCATCGGTCATTTAACATGCGAGACCATGGTCGCAATGCGAGTCCGCGCCCGTCTGAGTTCGTGGACCGTTTCGCCATCGTCGGTCCTCCCGACACCTGCATCCGTCGGATCGAAGAATTAGCCAAGCTCGGAATCGAAAAGGTGATCGTCATAGGCCCGAGGCCAGGCGAGGACCGGGGCGAGGCAGCAGGCGCAGTGGAACTACTGACCCGGGAAGTATTACCGGCTTTCTCAAGCTAGATGCTGGTGGAAGAGCGGATCGGAGTACGACTATTACTCCTCTTCATTGGTACTGGTCCCTCCAGGCGCCTCCCGACCATAAATGTGAGATGGATGCCTCTGCCGGAACGAGCCATGGCTTATGAAGGCACCAACCGCTTGAAGCTCATTGTCTCACGTCGTGGGCTCAGAGTGGGGCAGAGGCCCCAGGCAGTCCTCCAAACCGAATCCTTTAATCACATTCAAGACTCTGGCCCACGTGGTCTCCTCCACCTCGACACCTCGGGCCTCCCTTTCCTTTCGAGTACGGGCCTCGATCTCACCCGGGTACATGATGCCGTCTACTCCCTCCAGTAAAGGGGTATCCGTCAAGTAATTGATCAGCCAATCCACGTCACTGTCGGTCTCCGACCTTGGCCTCAGCTTCCCTATATCGATCACAATTATCGTCGAATCGCCCACAGAGCGGCCCGTCCCCTCGAAGGTCATAGGATCGTCTTGGCCCAGCATCCTGCCCAGAAGAAGAACGAAGAAGGAGAGAGCATATCCCTTGTGCCCCATGGTGAGCCCACCCAGGGGAAGGATGGACCCACCATCGAAGTAGTCTTGGGGGTTGCTGCTCGGATGCCCCTCGCTGTCCAAGAGCCAGTCCCCGGGCAGTTGTCTACCTCTCGCATTATAAATTCTGAGCTTCCCCACCGCAGTCGCCGAGGTGGCAAAATCCAGCAAAATAACACGGCCCCGAGAGTAGGGAAAGGCCATGGAGAGCGGGTTGGTTCCCAGCCTGCCCTTCCGACCACCGAAGGGAGCTACACCTCCGCTGGCATCAAGCTGATTGCCACCCAGCATGATGGCCGCCATCCCTTCTTTGGCTGCCATTTCGGGATAGGTCCCCAGGCGTCCGGAATGACCGATGTTACACATGGTGACCAGCCCAATCCCGTATTCCCGGGCCAGCCGGATAGCCGTGTTGGTGGCGAATCTAGCCCCCACCTGCCCGAAGACTCCGTTTCCATCTACCCTGGCCAGGGCCTTGTCCTGGAAGGCGACAACAGGGCGGGCCCGAGGGTCCAGCCGGCCTTCCTTGATGACCCGGACGTAGTCTGGGACTCGTAACAACCCGTGGGAGTCGTGGCCCGACAGGTTCGCGTCCGCCAGGTGTTCTGCGACGATTTCTGCGTTCTCTTCCAGGGCCCCAGCCGCTAACATCACGTGGTGCGCGATGGCACGAATCTGTTGCCCGGTGAGTGTAGGCATGAGTTTCCCTCCCGATTTCGCCCTATTCCATCATCGGCTAGTATTACACAGCCCAAAGGCCCGTGTTCCTGGGGAAGACATCGGACGAATCTGTCGG
>JADFJI010000337.1 GCA_022566235.1 Chloroflexota bacterium | reverse complement strand
GTCATATATAACCATTATCAACCCATGTTCCCTCTCTTACAACTTTCTGTGAAGTCGAGTGTTTAATAACACTCTCGACCATCCCCCTTTCCCCCTTCCCTTCGATAGACTCAGGACAGGCCTGGCCAGGAAGGGGGAAGAAAATGGGTTTGTCCCGAACTCGGGACAAACCCCCCTGTCCCGACTCGTCCCGAGTATCGGGACACTTTCCGCTTTATAGGACTTATCAAACGGCCGCGTGCTGAAACCATAGAAAAAGATGCCGATGGTGATGGGTGACCACTAAATATCGAGATTAAGGCCTCGGGGCGGAACGGTAGGGAAAACCTACGCTGGGCAGGTAGAGGGAGACAGGCCCCACCTCCAGCGACGAGATTACGGGGACGGACGGCGCACTATGAAGACGTAGTGCTCCTCGCTTAGATACGGGCGGGAGGCCAGCATGAAACCCGCCGCCTCCAGCAGACCCAGGCACTCCTCCTCTGCGATGCGCTCGGAAACTGGAGGCCCGC
This sequence comes from Chloroflexota bacterium, assembly GCA_022566235.1. Classification (GTDB taxonomy): domain Bacteria; phylum Chloroflexota; class Dehalococcoidia; order Plut-88900; family Plut-88900; genus JACZVB01. The sequence goes on along the minus strand of JADFJI010000337.1, from coordinate 2,252 downwards.
TCTCCATCTCCCTCTTATGCCATTCCAGCACCGCCAGCCATCCACCGGGCTTGAGAAGCCCTTTCAGCAGCCGGAGAAAACCTGCCTGGTCCTGGGTCTCGTGGAACATGAACGCCGAAAATACGCCGTTCAGACCCTCTTTGGGCAGCGGTATGTCCGATTCCCGCGACAGGACTACCTCAATATTCCCGATGTTTTCCGCTGTTACCCGGTCTCGTATGTCCTGGAGCATCCCGTCCTGCATGTCCACGGCATACAGCCTGCCCCGCGTCAAGTACCCGGCCAGGGGAAAGGAAAAGAAGCCGTTACCGCAACCCACGTCCATCACGGCATGGTCCGGCTCTATGGGCAGGAGGGAGACGATCTTATCGGGGCCCAGGACCCGGCTCCGGTCCGGGTCGATGAGGGCCGCCCGCCGTTCTACCGGAAATTTTTCAGGCATCCGCTACCCCCAGGAAATTAACTACGGTGATGAGGCCGGCGATGTAAACATGAGACACGTGGTGCAGCAACTCACTTGATCTCCACCTCGATGAAGGCGAACTCCTTATCATTGGCGTTGAAGACGTTGTGCTCCACCCCGGACTCCCTGAAATACGGCTGGCCTATCTTCAGTTCGTTGACGTGCTCACCGCTGGAGTCCACCACCCGCAGCTTCCCCGACATGATGGGTACTACTACGTAGTCGAACTGGTGGCGGTGATGCCCCACCGCGGCCCCGGGTGCGAACCTCCACTCCGACACCCGCACCCTGTCGTTATCGATAAAGACCTTAGACCTAGCTTTCTCTTCGGCCATCGGTTATCCCTCCTAGCCGGATTCCCTGCTTACCCGCTCTATGGCCCGGCCCAGATCGACGTCCCCGGTGTAAAGGGCCCGGCCTACTATAGCCCCCTCCACCCCCAGCCCCTGTAGTTCCACTAGATGCTCGATCGACGAGATTCCTCCCGAGGCGATGACCGGAACGCTCGCCAGGGAGAGGATATGGGCTACTCCATCGAGGTTGGGGCCGGTGAGGGTTCCGTCCCTGGCGATGTCGGTGTATATGAACCGCCGTGCCCCCAATCCCTCCATCTCCGCTACCAGTTTAACTGCCAGGACCCGCGTCCCCCGGGTCCATCCCGAGGTCGCGACGTAGCCGTCCCGTGCGTCGACGCCGATGACCACGGCCTCACCATACCTCCGGCAAGCCTCTTCCACCAGGTCTGCGTCCTCCACAGCCGAGGTGCCCAGCACCACCCTCTGGACCCCCATATCCAGGTACTCGGCCAGGGTCTGCAGGCTCCTTATGCCACCACCCACCTGGACAGGCATCTCCACCGCCTTCACGATCCCTTCTATAAGGGGCGCATTACGGGGCCTGCCTTCGGCGGCCCCGTCCAGGTCCACCACATGGAGCCTCACGGCCCCCTCCTCCTCCCAGCGCCGGGCTACAGCCGCCGGATCGTCCGAGTAAACCGACTCCCTGGTAAAGTCACCCTGATAGAGACGAACACACCTGCCATCCTTCAGGTCTATGGCCGGAATGACCTCCATTACCCGCCCTTCACCCAGTGCTCGACGAAGTTTCGGTACATCCTGAGGCCCAGGTCCCCGCTTTTCTCAGGATGGAAGAGGGTCGCCACCACGTTGTCCCTGGCGATGGCACAGCTAAAGGAGACACCGTATTCCGTCTGTCCCACGACGATATCTCCATCTTTTGGCTCGGGATAGTAGCTGTGAACGAAGTAGAAATTGGACTCGTCGGGAATGCCCTCGAACAGAGGGGTCTCGCGGCACTGGGAAACCTGGTTCCAGCCCATGTGGGGCGCCTTCACCCCCGGAGGCAGCCGCCGCACCCTGCCGGGCACGAACCCGAGGCAGTCCTGGTCTCCCTCCTCCGAGAAATCGAACAGGATCTGGAGCCCCATGCACACCCCAAAAAACGGGCCTCCACCGGCTATGAACCTGCGCATGGGCTCGATAAGGCCCCGGGCCCTAAGCCCCTCCATTGCGGGGCGGGCAGCCCCCTGTCCCGGCAGCACCAGGGCATCGGCGCGTTCGATCTCCTCCTTCGACCCGGAGACAGGGGCATCATAGCCCAGCCTCTCGAAGGCCTTGGCAACGCTCCGGAGGTTGCTGGCGCCGTAGTCCAATATGAGAATCCGAGGTCCTGTCATGGTCTAATCGTGTTCCGGCCCTCCAGGGCCTAACGGCTTTCGCCCCGAGAATTTGTCTTTAAAAATTCCAGGATCAGCGCCTGTAACTCGTCA
>JADFJI010000336.1:1095-2767 GCA_022566235.1 Chloroflexota bacterium | reverse complement strand
AGACTGCCGGGTCGTTCTTGCAAAGATTCAGATACTCTTCAAGCGATAATTCTTCTTCTCTGGTCTTGTCGAACCGGCTGCTCCATGGTCAGGAGCTCTCGGACATTCTCACTGCTGAGAAGTAAGGTCACGTGTCCTCCTTATTGCAATGCCTGATGCTTCCGCTGGTCTGGTACAGTGGGCGAATAATCCCTTTATCGTGAAGCCGGGGCCCAGGGTCCGAGTTTAATACGATACTTCCCTTTTGCCCCTGGTGACCCTCCCCGTCCTGACTTTCTCAACGGTGTAGGATAGGTCGCTCAGGTACTCTTCGAGGACTGGCTTCTGGACGAGGGACAGCATCAGATGTATGCCAGCCGGATCTTGTATACGGTTAACGTACCAGCCTGCCTCGGAGAGGCCATCAGCAACGGCAAAGATATCGAATGCCGTGGAGCCGAAGGTGAATATCGTCAGCTGAGGATCACCGAATGTCTCCAGGCCGTCTATCCTGTTTACCCCATCCATCAACGCCTCTCTTATGTGCATTACCTCCTGGGCTATTCGCATGTAACCCTCCTCGCCCAGATAATGCATCACCGCCCAGGCAGAGGCCACGGCCCCTCCGGGGCGGCTGCCCATGAATGTGTTGGTGGCGTACCGGCCTCTGGCCCACTGGTCGAACTCAAACCCCTGATACCCGAAGTATTCGGAGTCGCTATACAAGACCGTGGAAGCCCCTTTGGCGGAGTAGCCGTTCTTATGGACGTCTGCAGATATGGAGGTCACCCCCGGCACAGCGAAATCAAAGTCGGGGATCGGGTAGCCGAGCTTCCTGACGAAAGGGGCAATGAACCCTCCCACGCAGGCGTCTACATGGAGCCACAGGTCTCGCGATTGGGCCAGCTCCCCCAGGTCAGCAATCGGGTCGATGACGCCGTGGGGGTACTGAGGGGCCGACCCTACTAACATGATGGTGCTCCGGGTGATGGATTCGGCCATAGCGCTGACGTCCGCCCGAAAATCAGGGGCCTGGGGTATCCTTACGATCTTCATGCCAAGGTAGCCGGCCGCCCTGTCGAAGGCGGGGTGGGCAGTCAGCGAGACTATGATTTCAGGAGTGCCATCAACGGGCCGGTTTGCCCTGGACCAGTCTCGGGCCGCCTTCAGAGCCAGGAATATGCTCTCTGTTCCACCGGTGCTCATGCTGCCTGCGGCGGACTCTCCACCGTGGAGCAACTCAAGGGTCAGCTCGATCACCTCCGACTCCATCATAGCCAGGCTGGGATACACACCGGAGTACACGGCATTCTCGCCGAAGAACATCGTGTATGCGTCTTGTGCTACCTGCATGACATCATCGCCGGCGAAGTACACAAGGCCGGTAATCTTCCCGCCTCGCCAGTCCACATCATCCTTTCTGGCCTCCAATAGCTGTTCCTTTATCTCAGCCCAATCCAATCCTGTCTTAGGGAAAGCCTTTCTCATGCGTCACCTCCAACCCCTGGCATGATAAACCCCACCGATGAAACTTCTATCGCAGGCCGACCTCCTGTGGTGGCCCCTATTATACCCAAGACCTTGCGCCCGGGTTGTGGTACCAACGACACCTGCGTGTGGCAGATTATCAGCTTCGTCCTTCTTTCAGCGCAGAAGTCATCAGGTTCGAGATGATGATGTACAATTCCAGCAT
>JADFJI010000336.1:0-1085 GCA_022566235.1 Chloroflexota bacterium | reverse complement strand
AGAGGAGGGAAAGATGGGTAAACTAGATGGCAAAGTTGCGATTATCACCGGCGCCAGCAGGGGAATCGGGGCGGAAATCGCCAGGGTATTTGCGGCGGAGGGCGCGAGCGTGATATGCGCGGCCCGCACCATGAAGGAGGGAGAACACCCCCTTGAGGGTTCTTTGGAGACGACCTGTAGCGGTATCAGAGATGCTGGGGGTAAGGCCACTGCGGTGGCAGTCAATATCTCCCTACCAGAGGACTGCGAGAGGCTGGTTGAAGAGACGCACAAGACATATGGGCCGGTGGATGTTCTGGTCAACAATGCAGCGCTGGCTTATTTCGGACCGGTGCAAGAGCTGCCCCTGAATCGGTGGATGCGCACCTGGGCGGTGAATATCCACGCCCCATTCCTGCTCAGCAATCTGGTGTTGGAGGACATGATTAGCCGCGGTGGTGGCAGCATAGTCAACATATCCTCCAGCTCAGCGATAGGGCCGGGAAGCGGTCCTTACTCTGGTCCTGGCTATGATATTGGAGAGGTTTCCTACGGGACGCAGAAAGCGGCTTTGGAGAGGTTCACCCAGGGCCTGGCCCTGGAGGTGTATCAGCGCGGGGTCTCTGTCACCTGTGTTTCGCCCTCCCTGGTGGTCCCGACCCCCGGCACTGTGTTCCACAAGATGGTGAGTGGGATGGACGACCCGAGGGGCGAATCTCCGGAGCTGATGGCCCGGGCCACCTTGTTGCTGGCCACGGAACCCCTGGACAAGGTGACGGGGCGGGTGACCTACAGCCAGCAGATACTCAAGGAGTTTGGCTGGATCACCGATGGGAAGGGCACTGGCGTAGACCCCAAGAAGCCGGGAAGTGGCTATAGCCAGATATAATGGGCTACAATGAGGCAGGCCGCTTCGGGATATGGTGGCCGGTACAAGCCGGATTACGCCTGTACGAGGGTGATTAGGGGTGTGTCCCTCATAAACATGGCCTGGGACCTGCTGGTTCATACGTGGGACTTGGCCAAAGGTACTAACCAGAACACCACCCTTAACTCAGGTCTGGTGGAGGTGATCCATCCCGCCTTTGCGCCCCAAATGGATGGGA
>JADFJI010000335.1 GCA_022566235.1 Chloroflexota bacterium | reverse complement strand
CCGCCTCTGAACTGGCCGAGAAGATACGCTCCAAGACCCTCTCGCCGGTGGAGGTGGTACAGGCCCACCTGGATCGGATAGATGCCCTGAACCCCAGGCTCAACGCCATTGTCACCTTTGCCGAGGATGCCAGGGACAGGGCAAAGGAGGCCGAGGGGGCGGTGATGTCGGGTGAAGACCTCGGCCCTCTTCACGGGGTGCCCTACACCCTGAAGGACTGCGTAGAGGTATCGGGGATGCGGACCACCCAGGGGTCCAGGCTCTTCGCGGACTTCGTTTCACGGCAAGACGCAACGGTTTACAAGCGGCTTAAGGGTGCGGGCGGGATATTGCTTGGCAAGACCAACCTGCCCGAGTTCGCCCTCTGGTGGGAGACGGATAACCTGGTCTTCGGCCCGACCCACAATCCCTGGAATCTGGAACGGACCACGGGCGGCTCTAGTGGGGGAGAGGCGGCGGCCATAGCCACCGGCCTCTCGCCGATGGGCGTCGGCACCGACCTGGGCGGGTCGATAAGGCAGCCGTCCAGCTTCTGTGGCCTCGCGGGGCTGAAACCCACCCTGGGGCGGGTGGCCTTCACCGGCATCCAGCCCCAGACCCTTCTCAGGGCCACCCACGCCGGGCCCATAGCCCGGACGGTACAGGACGTGGCCCTGGGGCTCTCCATACTGGCAGGGCCCGACGGCGTGGATATCTATGCTCCTCCGGTCCCGGGATCCGACTACACCGCCCTGGACGGCCCGCTTCCCAAGCTGAAGATAGGATGGAGCCTTACCGGGGGCACTTTCGTGGAGAAGGAGGTCCAGGAGGTCGTGAGGAGCGCGGCCGATGCTCTTTCGGGGCTGGGCGTGGAGGTCGAGCCGGTGGAGATACCGGCGCTTAAGGAAAATGACGCGGGCCAGATATCGTCGGTTATATACGTCACCGAGGGTGGTCTGTACCTATCGGCCATCGTCTCGGGCCGGGAGTCGGACCTGACGCCGCTGCTTCGCCAGCGCTACGTGGACAGCCCGCCCAAGGAGTTTGACGAGTACCTCCAGGCCATCTTCGATTGGGAGGCGCTGAGATGGGGGGTCGCGGAGTATTTCACTCGCTATGACCTCTTCCTCTGCCCCACGGTGCCCATGCCCGCCTTTCCCAAGGGGCAAACGGAGTTCATCATCGAGGGGCAGACCTTGCCGGGGCGCCACAGCCTGCGGAGCACCGTGCCCTGGGACCTGACGGGCTCTCCCGCCATGTCGGTCCCATTTGGCTGGAGCTCAGAGGGGCTGCCCATCGGGGTGCAGCTGGTGGGAAGACACTTCGACGAGCACACCCTCCTTAAAGTGGCAAAGGCCCTGGAGGGATGCCAAGGGGACCGTAGGCGTCCACCGATCTAGCAGGGCCGATATGTGGGATTGGTGGGGATAAATTAATGGAGTTGGTTTTCGTATTGCCCCCTGAATGAAGCTAAATCTGTCATTCTGAGGAGCCCCGAACTGGCCCGATCTAGGCAGGCCAAGGACAGGGAATATATGTCGATGTTGATTCGAACCGTTCTGGGAGACAAGAGGCCCGAGGAGCTGGGCGCCATCCTTCCTCATGAGCACACCATTTACAGCCTGCAGGGCGCCGAGGTTGATCATAAGAGCGCCTACGATAGGGAGGCGGCCCTGCAACTGGCCGCCGATGAGCTGAGGGCCGTCAAAGACCTGTACGGCGTATCCGGCCTGCTGGATGCGGCTCCCTTCGATCTAGGAAGGGACATCGAGTTCGATGTAGAGATATCAAAACGCAGCGGTGTTCATATCATCGCATCGACGGGCATATTCGGGGTGTGGGGTTTCCCTTATTACTGGCAGATGCGGGATATAGACGCGATGGAGGAGTTCTTCCATCGGGAGATAACCGAGGGTGTGGTAGGAACGGGCGTCAAGTGCGGGGTCATCAAGGTGGGCAGTGGCCCCGGGCTGATAGAGATGGAGCCGGGCACATCGGAGGATGGGGGGGGCCGAATACCGATTTCCAAAGATCGGGCCTTCAGGGCGGCGGCCCGGGTCCAGAGAAGCCTTGGTGTGGCCATCACCACCCACACCGATCCCTCAGACTGGGACTCCATCAATATAGGGTCGAAACAGCTGGACATCCTGGAGGAGGAGGGAGCCGACCCTTCTCGCTGTATCATTGGACACGCAACGGGCACTGCAAACTTAGACTACCTGGTGGACCTGTTGAAACGGGGCTGTGCCATAGGTTTCGATACCATAGGACTGAATTGGGGGTTTTCCCTGGACGTCATCGCAGGCGTGGTGGTTGGCCTGGTGGCCCTTGGCTATGAAAAACAGCTCCTCCTTTCTCATGACCGGTGGAGCACCGAGGTGACCCGACCTCCCATAGAGAAGGACATTTTTAAGTTCGAAGGTGTGGATTTAGGGTTTTTGCACCGGGAGTTCATTCCGAAGCTGATGAAGATGGGCATAAGCCAGGATGTTGTCCGGCAGATAACGGTGGCCAACCCTCAGAGGCTACTTGCCTTTTAGGAAGCTGGACAGATGTCACCCTGAGCGAAGTGAAGGGTCTGGGGTTATTCGATTCCAACGCAGATGTCTATTGCTATCACCCCACCCCACCAGATTCTGAGGTCCGCTTGGTCGGGCCTCAGAATGATTAATTGTTATCAAACTTACGAAAGTGGTCTTTGGCCCCTCAGAAAACTTTCACACGCGGTGGTTTGGACTGTCACGGTTTGACGGTGCTAAAGCATTAAGACGGAGGAGTTTTGAGATGCGTA
>JADFJI010000334.1 GCA_022566235.1 Chloroflexota bacterium | reverse complement strand
GAGGCCCTCACCGCCATGGCCGCCCTGGCCGCCGAGACCACCAACGTGCGAGTCGGGTGCCTGGTCTTTGCCATCGGCTACAGGAATCCCGCACTCCTGGCCAAAGCCGCCGTCACCATAGACCACATCAGCAACGGCAGGATGGAGCTGGGCATTGGCGGTGGCTGGTACGAGGAGGAGTTCCGGTCCTACGGCTTCCCATTTCCCCCGGTAAAGACCCGCCTGGACATGCTTGAGGAGGGGGCCCACATCATCCACTCGATGCTTCACAACGAAGAGACCACCTTCCACGGTGAACACTTCTCCGTGGAAAAGGCGTACCTGTTCCCCAGGCCCGTTCAGCCCAACCCCAGGCTCTGGATCGGAGGGCTGGGGGAGAAGAGAACCCTTCGCATCGCCGCCCGCTACGCAGGCGGCTGGAATGCCGCCTACATCGGGCCGGAGCCGTATCAGGCCAAGTCCCGGGTCCTGGACCACTGGTGTGAGGTCGAGGGCACCGACCCCGCAGCTATCCAGCGTAGCGTCAACCTGGGCTTCTACATGGGCGCCGACCAGGCCTCAGCCCGCAGAAATCGAGAGGAGATGGAACGTTCCTGGGGGGAAGAGCTGGCCCAGCGCGCAGGGGGAATGCTGACGGGCACCCACAAAGAGGTCATCGAGCAGATAGGCGCCTTCGTGGGTGCAGGGGCCACCGACATCAACCTGTCCCTGCGCGGCCCCTACGACTTCGACGCCCTCCAGTCCTTCATCGAGGACGTCATGCCCGCCTTCAGATAACCCTTGCCCGTTACCGGCGCAGCTTTTTCATCAGCGCCACGCCCACGTGGGGCGGCACGAAGGAGTTGGGGTCTCCCCCCAGCTTGACCACCTCTTTGAGGAGGGACGAGCTCAGGAACTGGTGCTCCAGACTGCTCATCAAGGTAACCAGCTCGATATCCGGGGCCAGCTTCTTGTTCATCAGGGCCATCTCGAACTCCCGCTCGAAGTCCGACACCATCCGCAGCCCCCTGATGATCACCTGGGCTTTTATGTCCCGTGCTGCCTCTACCGTCAGCCCGCTATACGACAGGACCCTGACGTTGGCAAGGTCTTTAACGGCCTCCTCCACCAGCCCCATCCGCTCCTCGGTGGTAAAGAGCACCCGCTTCTTGTCGGGAGTGGCGTACACCGCTATCACCACCTCGTCGAATAGGGCCGCCGCCCTTTGGGCTATGTCCAGGTGCCCGTAGGTCAGCGGGTCGAAGCTGCCGGGGTAGAGAGCGATGGTCAAGGGACTACCTCCTGTGGAAAATAGATACGACGGTCTCGCCGTACTTGCGTTCCTTGCTAAGGATGAAATCACCGTAGCCTGGCTCCAGGGCCTGATGCCTGGAATGCTCCACCACGATTACCGTGCCGGCCCCCACCACGGGCGAGGCTGCCAGCAGTCGCAGCACCGACCCCACGTTATCATCCCCGTATGGGGGGTCCATAAAAACGACGCCGTACTCTCCCTCAAGGGAACCGATGGCCTTAGCCACCGGCTCTCGGCACACATGGGCCCGTGCCCCCAGGCCCGTGGCTGCCAGGTTAGCCTTAATAGCAGCAGCATGCCTGGGGTCCTGCTCCACGAAATCCACCCACCCCGCCCCCCGGCTCAACGCCTCGATCCCAAGGGCCCCGGTCCCGGCATACAGGTCCAGCACCCGGCTCAGGTCCACCCCGGCCGATTCGACAATGGAGAAAATAGCGCTTCGGACCTTCTCGGAGCTGGGCCTGATGGAAGAGCCTGTCGGGGCCTTAATTCGGCGGCCCTTGGCATCGCCAGCTATAACGCGCATAGTCGAGTTGTCATCGTTTCAGATATCCCGCAATATTGAATGGCTCAGTAATTCTACGGGGGTTACACCCCTGGTGGCAACCTGTGCCTCCAAACGATGATACGGGCTTTACATCCTATCACGTAGAACGTATAATCTTAGGTGAGCAAGGACTCCTTCCTGAAGGGGTCGTTTTTATTATCACACGCACACAGCCCTATGCCACAAAAACAGGTCTACCTAACCCAAAAACGGCTGGAAGAACTGAAGGCCGAGCTTCATAGCCTCCGCACTACAAAGCGGCATGAGATAGCCGATCGCATCCTTCGGGCCACCGGTGTGGGGGGCACAGAAGACAACGCCGATTTCAGCCGAGACTGCTTGAACACCAACGCCACACTTTTGAGTCCGGGAAACGGACGATTCTTATCTTTCTTTTTAGATTTATAGCGATCGAATCGATAAGAGGATAATATTAACCCTTCCGCCAGACTCTGAGCAGAAGTGACGTCTCCGCCTTTAACACACAGGGTGTGATAATCGATTTGAAGGCTCGACCATTTTTCCGACTTCGACCGCGAGTAAATGCGTGAGGCGGTTTTTCTAAGATGCTCGTGTGTAAACTTGGAAGATTTTCCCAATCCCACAACCCAAATAAGTCCGGATAGACCCTGGGTGTCACCGCTGAGCAAAACGTCTTCTCCCCATGACCCCTTGAATTTTCGTATCTGTAACTTTTTCCTTAGAAAGAGTCGTTCGGGACGACTCAAAATACTATCAGAATCTCCCTCGATCTTCCGATCCTCAAAAAGACCCACCACCAAACAATCTAACTTTTTAAGTGGTTGACGGGTCACTATCGCTTCAATGTCCATACGAATTTTCCCCTTAAGAGTTTGTTACACCAACACCCCTTCTTGAATCAACAAAGGAGTCATCTCATTCACATCTTTATGTCCTAATTTTTTCAAAAAGG
>JADFJI010000333.1:2471-2778 GCA_022566235.1 Chloroflexota bacterium | reverse complement strand
TCCCGACATGTCGGGACAAACCCCCGGTCTCGACTCGTCGGGACTCCTCGGAATGACACAATAGCCCTCGGGGGCGACCCCCCAAATTTAATACATCTGAGGGCGGGTGGAAAATGGGAATTTGCCTTTTAGGGACCGAAAAGCCGTGGGGTTTATCTCCTTTTTGGAGCGAGCGAAGCGCCATTGGGTATAAAAGCACGCTTGTCCAGAGTTAAAGCTCTTACACCCAGAAGGGTTATCAAACACAGAGGATGGCCGCTCTGGGCCCTGGCATTGCTCGGAGGGGTAGGGTTTATCGTCTTTCTGC
>JADFJI010000333.1:0-2461 GCA_022566235.1 Chloroflexota bacterium | reverse complement strand
CTCTTGACCGGCTTGAGGACCAGTTCCGGCGGACCCTGTCCCAGATCATAGCGGGGGTCGTGATCTTGCTGGGAGTCTACGTGGCCTGGAGACGGGCCTCGGCCGTCGAGAAGACCGTGGAGGTGAGCCGGGAGGGCCAGATCACGGAACGGTTCACCAAGGCGATAGAGCTGCTGGGCAGCGACAACACTGCCATCTGTTTGGGTGGCATTTACGCACTGGAGCGGATTGCCAAAGACTCGCCGAAAAACGACCACCGGCAGGTGATGGAAGTGCTGACGGCCTACGTACGGGAGAACGCCGGGTGGGACGAGGCCAGGGCCGCGGAAGAGGACCCAAATAAGGAGCACCGCCCGCTTATAACCATCCAGGCGATACTCACGGTGCTGGGGAGGCGGGACAGGGGCCACGAGGACGAGGATTTTCACCTCGACCTGAGCGACACCGATTTGCGGGGTGCAGACCTCAGACAAACCCACCTAGAAGGGGCCCGGCTCAATGAGGCCCACCTACAGAGGGCAAACCTCAATGAGGCCCACCTGGAAGGAGCGGAACTATTCGGGGCATACCTGAAAGGGGCCGTTCTATTCGGGGCCCACCTGGAAGAGGCGAGTCTCAAGGATGCCCACCTTCAGGGAGCGGATTTCGCAGATGCCCACCTGGAAGGAGCAAGTCTTAAGGATGCCCGCCTGGAGGGGACGGACCTGAGGGGTGCAAGTGGGCTAACGAAGGAGCAGATCGAATCGGCACTTACTGATGAGAAGACCCGGCTCCCGGACTATTTGAGAGAGGAAGATGAGACGCAGGAGCAATGAAAACAGCAGACACTGTCTGTCATTCTGAGTCCCGACACGAGTCGGGACGAATGAATCTGGGGTGGGGGCAATTCCCATATGTGGCAAGAAGCGACCCCTCCCCAGATCCTTCGCTTCGCTCAGGATGACAAAGCGGAGGGCTCAGGATGAGCGGACTAATATCGTACTAATGACAGAACCTGTAGGCAGACGGAGGTAGAATGCCCCGAGCCAAGGGCCTGGAACGGGCCATTGACAGGGTCCCGCGCAACCGGAAGATAGCTCACGCCCGGGGCCTGGCGGCCTACGCCGTCGATGGCCAGACCCCCAAGGCGGTGGTGTTTCCCAATACCGTGGAGGAGGTCAGCCACCTTCTATCGGCTGCCGATAAAGATGGTAAGGCGGTGGTGCCCTGGGGTGGTGGGACGGGGATGGACCTGGGCAACCTGGCGGCCAGGGTCGACCTGGTGATAGGCACCTCGCGCCTCAACCGGGTGGTGGAGCACGAGCCTGCGGACCTCACCGTTATCGTTGAAGGGGGCACGACCCTGGGGGCCCTTCAGGAGGAGTTGGGCCGCAGCGGACAGTTCCTGCCCCTGGACCCGCCCATGAGCGAGGATGCTACCATAGGGGGTATCCTGGCCACCAACGCCAGCGGCCCGAGGAGGGCTCAGTTCGGCACCGCCAGGGACCGTCTTATCGGGATCAAGGTGGTCCACCCCAATGGAGACATAACCAAGGGCGGGGGTAAGGTGGTGAAGAACGTCTCCGGGTACGACATGAACAAGCTCTACACCGGCTCCCTGGGGACCCTGGGCATAATCGTGGAGGCCGCCTTCAAGGTTGCCCCGAGATTCAAAGAGGAGAGGACCCTCCTCGTCTTATGCCAGTCGCTGGATGTGGCGGCCCACCTGGCCCTGGACATACCAAAGACGGGGGTGCAGCCCGTGGCCCTTCAGCTGCTGGACGCCGACGCCCTGGCGTCGGTGGCTTCGGAGGTCGTCGAGATCGACGGGTACCGGGGATACGCCCTGGTACTGGAGCTTGGCGGGACGTCCCCGTCCCTGTCGAGTCAGGAGCGGGAGGTCAGGTCGCTTTGCGACGAGCGGCCCGTCGAGGTCTCCCTATTACAGGAAGGCGAAGGCCCAGGGAAGATGTGGGCCGGTATAAGGGACATGGGTCGGGGCGGAGGCCGGCGTGCTACCATGATAGTAAAGACGACCTCGTTGCCGACCCAGGTGGCGGGGATGATCGAGGGGATACACTCGCTAGACGGGGAATACGACATGGGATGTGGGGTGTCCTCCAACATCACCAGCGGCGTCACCTACAGCTACTGGTGGAAGGAAGACGAAGCCGGCGATGGCCTCAAGGATATCGTGGAGGGGTTGCGTAAGCTGGCCGCTGACCTGCAGGGGCACTGCGTGGTAGAGGTGTGTCCAACGCAGCTCAAGAGCGTCATCGATGTGTGGGGCAGCAGCGGGCCCCAGGCCCTGCTTATGAGACGAATCAAGGAGCAGTTCGACCCTCGGGGCACCCTGAACCCCGGCAGGTTCGTAGACGGGATATAGCGTTTGGACCTAAAATATCGTGTCATTCTGAGTCCCGAGTATCGGGACGAACGAATCTGGGGGGCGATACATAGCTTCAAGAAAGTCCAGCCTAGA
>JADFJI010000332.1 GCA_022566235.1 Chloroflexota bacterium | reverse complement strand
CCTTGAGAAGGGCCTGCAGCTCGCTGGCCCGGTTCGTGGCTTATCACCGACGCCAGGAGTCATTGGGGAGCGATTAGCCCTCGTTACAGGGCTCGGCACCCAGCAGGCGGGTCAGCACATCCTCGGTATCGGAGAGGTCTGGGAAGAGGTAGGTGGGGTTAAAGGCCTTCAGCTCCTCCTCCGATAAGGAGCCCGTAGCCACCGCCACGGTCCGCACTCCATTGGCCTGACCGGCTGTGACGTCAGAGCGCGAGTCTCCTATGACGAAGATTTCGTCCCTGGCGTATTCCCTTCCCGTCCTGCTCTGGCACCGGGATATGGCCTCGGCCACGACCTGGGTCCGGTTCTCGAAATCGCCTCCAAAGCCGCCGTCGTCGAAGAAATGGTCGAGCCCGTATTTCTCCAGCTTTATGAAAGCCGCCTCTCTGAAGTTGCCGGTAGCCAGCCCCAGGTCCACATCCACCCTTCCGGCCAGGGCCCGCAGAAGCGCTCTCACGCCGGGGTAAACCAAGCCCTTGTCCCACCCATCCAACACCATGCGCAGGTGAGCCAGGTAGGCCTCCTTGAACGCTGCCATAGCCTCGGGCCCGTGGGATCGATCGATGCCCCATCTGCCGAAAACCTCTCCAACTATCATCAGGTCCATTCTTCCGGCGAATCCGATGCCATCGAACCCACCAGCGATGCCGTAAAGCTCCTGAAAAGCCATGTCCAGGGCCTTCCGGTCTCCACCTATGGTGCTGAGAAGGGTCTGGTCGACATCGAAGAGAATCAGCTTGGGCAAGGGCCACCTCCACTCGGGCCTGTGACGACAGGCCAGTATATGCCAACCCGGGGTGAGGGGTCACGGCCTAACCGTTTTTTGTCTTATAATTGTAGCCAAGAGAAGGGAGGCGAGACGGGTGTACGAGGACACCATCGTAGCCATTGCCACTCCCATAGGGGAGGGGGGCATAGGCATAGTGCGCGTCAGCGGAAAGGACGCCAGGGCCGTTGTGGCAAAGGTCTTTGCCCAGGGCCTGAGGCACCGACGCCTCTCCTACGGCAAGATAATAGACCCCAGGGACGGTGCTGTGCTCGACGAGGTGATGGCCACCTTCATGCAGGCCCCTCGCAGCTACACACGGGAGGACATCGTCGAGATCTACGGCCACGGGGGCGCCGTGGCGCTGCAGGGGGTTATCGGGGTGCTGCTTCGGTGTGGGGCCCGTATGGCAAACCCGGGTGAATTCACCCTCCGGGCCTTTTTAAACGGCAGGATCGACCTGGCCCAGGCCGAGGCGGTGCTGGACGTAATACAGGCAAAGACCGACGCCGGCCTGAGAATAGCCATGGACGGGCTTCAAGGCAGGCTGTCGGGCCCCCTGAGAAAGTTGCGAAAAGAGCTGATAGAGCTGCTGGCCTACCTCACCGCCCGCATCGACTTTCCAGAGGACGATATTCCACCCCAGGACGTTCTGGCCCCACTCCGCGGGGCTAGAGAGGAGGTGGGCCGACTCATCGCTTCCGCCGATACGGGGATCATATTTCGCCAGGGGGTGCGAGCGGCCATAGTCGGCCGGCCGAACGTTGGCAAATCGAGTCTCCTGAACCGGCTGCTGGGACAGGACCGGGCCATCGTCACCCCGGTCCCGGGCACCACCAGGGACACGGTAGAGGAGGTGGTGAACATCCAGAGCATCCCCTTCGTGCTGGTGGACACGGCCGGAATGACGGAGGCATCAGACCTGGTGGAGGTCCTGGGTGTGGAGCGCACCAAAAGGGCGGTGTCACGAGCCGATCTCCTGCTTCTGGTGCTGGACCTGAGCCAGCCTATCACCGAGGAGGACAGGGCCATAATGCAACGGGTGGAGGGGAAATCAGTGGTCGCCGTAGGGAACAAGAGCGACCTGCCCATGAGGGCGAGCCTAGCCGATTTGCCCTGGGACCCGGTAAAGACCTCAATGACTACGGGCCAGGGGCTGGAGGCCCTTCAGGAGAGGATGGTGGCAACGGTCCTGGGCGGCCGAGCCGTGACCTCGGACGCATTGCTGGTCAGCAATCCCAGGCACAAAACGGCCCTGGAGAAGACCCAGGAACACCTGGCGGCCGCAGAAGATAGCCTGCTGAAAGGCATGCCCGACGATTTCGTGACCATAGACCTGACATCGGCGCTGAACGCGCTGGGGGAGATAACGGGAGAGACGGTGACGGAGGAGCTGCTGGAGACCATCTTCAGCCGCTTCTGTATCGGGAAATAGTCCTGTAGGCGCTAAATCTGGTGAGAGAAAAGAGAGGGCGGGGCCTGATGGCCCCGCCCTTTTGTCACTTAAATGTAGATACGGTTACGACAAATTCATGGGACTAGTATGCGGAGCCACAGACCCCGCCGGGACTGTAGCCACCACTCGACTTCTTGTCGGCGGGCCAACCACTACTGTCTTCCCCGGTCATGGTAACCACACCAGAGTGGGTACTATCTGAGCCATCCACATCGCCGCTAAGGGCAAAAACCGGGATGGCAGTGGCGAGACTGATGATCAACACCAATATAAAGACAAATAACAGCTTTCTCATTGACCCACCTGTTGTCGAGGAATTGGTAATGAATATACGCCCCCCACGGGGCTGAAGTCAACCCGCCGGGCCTTCCATTCTAAAATTCTCTTCGTCGCCTGCGGAGTCTTTCACAGGTTAGAAACCCGGACCATTGAAGGAGAAATGGGAAGGGAAGAAATAGAAGAAGCAATTGTTGAGCTGATAAAAAACAGCATAATTTACGAACCACGACATGGATATGTTCAAAA
>JADFJI010000331.1 GCA_022566235.1 Chloroflexota bacterium | reverse complement strand
TCATATTTATTGAGGTCGTCATCCTTCAGCCCCTTGACGATGATGAAGGAGTCGGTGGAAAGCAGGTGGCCGCATGTCCAGCAGATCTTGAGGGGCGCGCCCTCCTGTTGGGCGTCGAAGATTCGCCCGTTCCAGGCGGTGCACATGTCCACCTCGCCGCTGATGAGGAACTGGGGACAGTCTGAGCCCGTCTGCCAGAGCACGCTATTCTCGTCTGTGTGCTCCTCAAGGAAGGCCCAGGACTCTTCTACAGTCTCGTCGGTTAAGGCCGAGAGGGATGCCCTACCCTCGATGGTGTCCAGCAGCTCTGGATGCAATGCAAGCTGGGCGAACCTGAGCATGTGGTTGTGGTAGTAGGGCCAGGACCGGCGGCCGGGGAACTTGTCGGTGTCGAAGAAGTCCATCATGGTGGTGGGCTGTGGGCCCCCGTCGGGATAGGTCTCGGTGCTGTAGGCGATGACCGAGGACCATGTGATGCCGCCGCCGGCCGCGTAGGGGGTCAGCTTCAGGACTTCGAAGAAGTTGCGACGGTCGATGACGGTGAAGTCCAGCTCCTCGGGCACGTCCTGGAAGCCAAAGAAGAAGTCGCCGCCCACATCGGCTACATGCCATGAGACGTTGCCGGTCTCAGCCATGACCCGTAGCTTGGCGTAGGAGTTGGGGCTGTCCTCAATTATGTCGATTCCGAACTTGTCCTGGAAGGGGATGATGTAGGCCTGCCGCTGGGCCGCCTGATAGGCGCCGCCCCAGGACACAAACACGAAGTCTTCACCCCGGTGCTTCTCCAGTTCGGCCTCGATCTCTGCCAGGGTGGCGGGGTTGTCCAGCGTCCACTCGGACCTGTCCCTCAGGCCCGTGGAGGGCGCCGCCGTGGGCGCAGGCGCTGCAGGCACCGCCGTGGGCGCAGGCGCTCCAGGCACCGCCGTAGGTGCAGGCGCTCCAGGCACCGCCGTGGGTGCAGGCGCTGCAGGTACCGCCGTAGGCAGTGGACCCGACGGTATACCGGGTATGGCCGTTGGCGCAGGCACCGCCGTAGCGGGCCTGGGGGTGGCATCCTCGCCACAGGCGGCTGCTATCAGCAGCACCAACACAAGTATGCTAAGCACTCCCAGAAGGGTATATCGCTTGGACATACGCTTCCCGAGTGAGTGTCTTTCTAAGATATTCCATTCTCTTCTGCTCCTTTCACTGATATGGCTGGTGCCTAAGGTTTACCGGGGGCTGATTGGCCCATCGGCCTCTGCTCAGGTTGAGTCCATATATACCTCCTGTTCTATCCTGGCCTTTCGGATAGATGAGCGGTAATAAGGATTGGAAAAGCAGTTATGAGATCGGGCCGATACGGAGATTATTTCCAGGCCCTCGGACTGCCCTGAATCGATTGCCTTTGCTGCCCAATGCATTGGTAACGAAATATGTGGCGAATTATAAGAAGACTGCCCTGTCAAGTCAATGGCCTCCTATGTCACGTTAGCCTGGTTGATGAGACACCGGTCGCGGCCATGTCGTCCGTTGCTCTATAGACGGTAACGTTGAATGTGAATAAAGGTTTACAAAAACTCTATAGTATGACCCTGGATGCAAGCGCTCCAGAAGAGATGTTTAATGTGGCCTTGATCGGTGCACCTTTGACACTCTTTCAGCCCCTACCTAGAATAGGTTTACTTTCAAATTCGCAGGGTATACCAGCACAATGGCTAAAAATCTCTTCGACCTGACGGGCAGGGTCTCCATGATAACGGGCGCTTCCGCCGGGCTGGGTGTGATATTTGCCGAGGCCCTGGCCGAGGCCGGCTCAGACCTGGCCATCTGCGCCCGCAGGCAGAACAAGCTGGAAGAGACCGCGGCCCGAGTCCGCTCCCTGGGCCGCAGGTGCCTGGCCATCCGGGCCGACGTGACCCGGCGAGACCAAGTCGAAGGTTTCCTCCGCAGGACCCTTCAGGAGTACGGCAAGGTGGATATCCTGGTGAACAACGCCGGAGTCACCCTGGCGGATGCCAAGCTGGCAGACAACGTTGACTGGGATGTCCATCGACGGATCATGGAGGGCAACCTGACCAGCGCTGCCCTGTGCTCCTATATCATCGGGCGGGAGATGCTGGCCCGTGGCTACGGCAGGATCATCAACCTCACCTCGATCCTGGGAGTGGTGGGAGGAATACCCCAGGGGCCTTCCTACAGCTACTCGATATCCAAGCACGGTGTCGTGGGGCTTACCCGTGCCTGTGCCCTACAGTGGGCAGGGAGGGGCGTCACCGTGAATGCTATCGCTCCCGGCTACTTCCCCGGCCAGATGGAGGAGGTTGCCCTTAACCCTTCGGGAGAGGAGATCGCCTATCGAACGCCCATGGGCCGGCGGGGCAGGCCCGAGGAGCTAAAGACAGCACTCTTATTCCTGGCCGCCGAAGCCTCCAGCTATATTACGGGCCAGGTTATCATGGTCGATGGGGGCTGGACGGTCTGGTGAGGATTCAGTTACCCTCTCCCCCTGTTTCCCCCCCTCCCTTGTCAAGGGAGGGGGGGAATAAGAGTTTCTGGTCTCGACTTGTCCCGAGTATCGGGACTTGTCGGGACAGACCCCCCGTTAAGGGGTAGGGGCCCCATTGGACCCCCGATTTAATCCCTTCTACTTCTCTCCTATCTCAGTGATTTACGTTGGTTTCTACACGAGATTGTCAAGCAGGTGGAACGCTACGGCGTAGACTTGGCCCTTCGATAGGGCGCCCTTCACTTTGCGGCTGTTGATCTTCTGGAACTGCTCCAGGAAGGTGTCGGTGCTGTCGTAACCCTCGGCC
>JADFJI010000330.1 GCA_022566235.1 Chloroflexota bacterium | reverse complement strand
TAGGGCAGTGTGGTGTCATCCTACCCGACTGGAACCCCATCCGCGTCGCCGAAGACATCGCCCTCCTGGACCAGTTGACCAAGGGCCGGGTGGACTTCGGGGTCGCCCGAGGCCTCAATAGCAGGGCCTCGCTCCAGTTCGTCGAGGGCGCCGACCGGAGCGACCAGGTGCGAAATCGGGCCCTGTTTAGCGAGGTGCTGGACATCATCCTGGGGCTCTGGACCCAGGACTCCTTTACCTACAAGGGCCAGTTCTATTCCTATCCGGTTCCCGGCTGGAAGGAGACCAATCCACTAGTCTTCGACTCTCGATATCACGGCGAGGACGGTGAGCTCATCGCGCTGGGCCTTACGCCCAAGCCCTATCAGAAACCCCACCCGCCCGTCTATATGATGGCCGAGTCCGTTGCATCCCACGAGTATTCGGCGATGCGCGGGATCAGCGCGATGTGCTTCTCCATCTCCCTGGGTCGAATGAAAGAGGCATGGACCGCGTATAACAAGGTCGCCTCGAAGGCCCAGGGCCGGGAGGTCCCATTCGGCGAGGGACTGGCCGTAATGAGGCCTACCTACGTGGCGGACACATATGAAGAAGCAGTGAGCACCGTTCGGGATGGAGCAAATCTCCTGGGAAGCTGGATCGGCGCCAATCCCCACAAGGCCCGCACGGCGATGACGCTGGAAGAGGAGCTATCGGCAGGGGACATGGACCTCGAGTGGTTCGACTTTCAGCTCAAGCACGATCTGATCCTGGTGGGTTCTCCCGAATCCGTGTCCGAGCAGATCGAGCGGCTGGAAAAGGAGCTCAACTGTCAGCACCTGGCCCTGTTTCTCAACTTCCCCGGCTTGCCCCTTGAGAAGGTGCTGAACTGCCTGAACCTGTTTGGTGAGAAGGTCATGCCCCGGTTCCAATAGCCTGGGGCTCAAAGGACCACAGGTTGTCGTCATCCATACACCCTCAGCGGAGCTGTAGCGTGACCCGTGCCGCCTGGCCCCTCTATCTCAACCTCTCGTCATCGGGGCCGGGATTGCCCAGCCAGAGCTAAACAGATCGCAAAAAAGGAGTCGAGCATGTTCGGTATCGTCCACGAAGAGATCGAGGCCTATGCGCTTGAGCACACCACCCCCCTTCCCCCCACCCTGGAAGAGCTGAGACGGGATACCGTGGCCAATGCGGACGCGCCGGGAATGCTCTCGGACCAGCTGGTGGGGACCCTGCTCCAGTGCCTCATCCACGCCTCGGGAGCCAAGAGGGTCCTGGAGCTGGGGACCTTCACCGGCTTCAGCGCGCTGATGATGGCCCACGCACTGCCCGAGGACGGCAAACTGATAACCTGCGACATAAACCCCCGGCCCCAGGCCCGCCATTATTTCGGCAAGACACCCCACGGCAGAAAGATCGAGATACGGGTCGGGCCAGCCCTCGAGACTCTCAAGACCCTCGACGGCCCCTTCGATCTGGTTTTCATCGACGCCGATAAGACCAACTACACCAACTACTATGAGAGGTGCCTGGAGCTTCTCTCCCCCGGTGGGCTCATCGTAGTAGACAACACCCTCTGGTCAGGGAAGGTGCTAGACCCCAAGGACGAAGACAGCCGGGCCATTGCCGCCTTTAACGACTATGTGAAGGATGATGCCAGGGTGCAGCAGGTGCTTCTTACCGTGAGGGACGGCCTGATGCTCATACGGAAGCTATGAGGCACCATCAGGGGCTATTGCCTATGGAGGCCCGAATAGCTAGAGGCGGCGCAGGCGTCGAACCCCAAACCACTGATACGAAAATACGGCACATGCGGCCATATAGAGCGCGACCACGAAGTACACCAGGGCCAATCCTTGACTCGTCAAGGCCGATACCAGGCTCATAATCTCCAAGAACGAAAGCACCAGTAATCGCCACTCCGCCCAGGCGACGATGGACAGGACAAAGCTTGCGCCTCCGGCGATTATACCCACGGCTACAGGGAACAGGAGAAGGAAACCCACCCGCTCGGCCGTCTCCTCGCTCAGGGTCCGGTTCTCCCTGACCGCTTCGACAACGATTATCATCACCAGCGCAATGGCCAGTGCGAGGAAAAAGGAATAGGCGATATCGATTAGCTGTCGGCTTCTGGCCACGGCCCTGGGGCTCCAACTAGACCCGGAGTGGATACGATATCGAATCCTGGAGGGCCATCCTATTGAGGAGTCTCCTGTCTAATGCTGCAGATTATACAGCCAAACCCAGGGCTCATGGGTGCAGGGTACCGAAATAAACACCCTGGTCACACGGTAGACGTCCGGTGACCAAGGCTACGGTTTATCTGGCAACCCTTCTGGTGACAGCGGTCATGGCCTGCGGAGCGCCGCCGGGCGAAGGGCCGCCATCACCCACCTTCAGTTCCACCCCCGATGTCCTTCCTGGCCATCGGCCTGCTACCCTCCCAGTAGAAAGCTCGCAATGGCCCATGTTTCGCCAAAACCTGCAGCACACGGGCGCTGTAGGCGATTCGGGCCTGGGTCAAGACCCCACCCTTCGCTGGAAGTTCGACACGGGAGGCGTCGTGGAGTCGTCTCCCGCCGTCGTAGACGGGGTCCTATATCAGGGCACCTTCAACCTCAGCCTCTTGGCCCTGGACGCGTCTACGGGAAGGCCTTTATGGAGATTCCCGGTGGGGGGCCTTCTCAGGGCCTCGCCCTCGGTGGCAGATGGAATCGTCTATTTCGGCGCAGACGATAACAGGTTCTATGCCCTGGACGCAGCGACCGGGCAAATACGCTGGTCTTTTCCCCTGGGACCGGGTGGTGAGCAGTCCTCGCCGGCAGTATCCAATGGA
>JADFJI010000329.1 GCA_022566235.1 Chloroflexota bacterium | reverse complement strand
TTCTCTGGATGTATGCTGTTGCCCTGGCCGGCACCGACGTCCAGATCCTGGCCTCAGAAGATTTGAAAGAACGGGGAATAGGCTGGGTCTCCGCCGAGCATCCCACCACCGAAGGCAGGGCGGTGTACCTGCCATATTTCGTTCGTAAGTACCCGACCAAGGAAGAAAACTTCAGCTGGTACAAGGTGGTGGGCACTCACCAGGTGGCCCACCTGGAGTTCGGCAGCTTCAGGTTCCTCTTCGATAAAGAGGCGGCCCATTTCCCAAACCTCAGGCAGGAGTGGCTGGACCGGGCTCCCCAGCCCACTAACGTCACCGTTGACCTGGAGAAGTACTTCAACCTGTTTGCTGAGCGGCAGCTGGCCTATGACCTGTTCACCCTGACCGAGGACAACCGGCTCGACGCCCGAGTCATGTATGAATACAAGGGCATCGCCAAGGCCTACAGGCGCACCCAGGAGAGCGCCGTCGAAGAACGTCCCCCCATCGATTCGCTCCCTCTTCGCGAGGCCATAGTCGAGCTGCTGATAAGGATCAGCCTGGACCAGCGGACCGATCTAAAATTACCCACCAAGATTCGGGAGCAGGTGGTGGAGCTGATACGGATACTTTCCATGGTGAGGCCACCCACTGCTACCGTCGAGGACAGCGCCGAGGCCACCATAAGGCTGTACGATTACATCAGCAAGTTAGCCAACCGGGAGATCCCCCCCGAAGAGTGGGAGGACCTTGACGCCGACGATATGGAGTCGAATCCGGATGTCGATATGTCGGTGCCCCCGGAATACGCTGCGGAAGGCGAAGCAGGGGGGGACCAGCCCGCCACCCCGGAAGGTGGCGAGGGCCAGGAAGAGCAGCCCTATGATGTTCCCCAGCAGGTGGGGTACAGGGGCGAGTTCAAGCCCGAGCTGGTCCAGCTCCTGGCCAAGATGAGAGAGGGACAGCAGGCCCAGGATTCCGGCGCCTCGGGAGAGCCCATCTCCCCCGAGGCCCTGAGGGAGCTGCTGGAGAAGAGTGTCGAGATCGAGATCGACCAGGTGTCGGAGGGTGAGATAACCAATTCCACCGGCCTTTTCGTTGACAACCTGATGGGCCAGATCGGCCAGGAACAGCAGGAGGCGGGCAAGGGCCACAACTTCGATACCACCCCTCCCGATGGCGGTCCTCTGCAGACCGAGCAGGCCCTCACATTCCTGTATGACGAGTGGGACTTCAGGGCCAACGATTACAAGCCCAACTGGTGCATTGTGAAAGAGCGGATAATGGAGGAGGGGGATAACGGCTTCTACGACAAGACGCTGCAGGAGTATTCCCTTCTTCAGGCCCAGATCAAGCGCCAATTCGAGCTTCTGGCCCCGGAGCAGCTCCGGAAGGTCCGCAGGCTTCCCGACGGCGACGACATCGATTACGACGCCGTAGTCGAGGCTATGGTGGAAAAGGCGACGGGCAACTCTCCCTCAGATAAGATCTACT
Organism: Chloroflexota bacterium; assembly: GCA_022566235.1. GTDB lineage: Bacteria > Chloroflexota > Dehalococcoidia > Plut-88900 > Plut-88900 > JACZVB01. The sequence continues at coordinate 1,362 of JADFJI010000329.1, read as the reverse complement.
GGCGTCGAAACAAGATTCAGAGAGACGTGGCCGTGGCCTTCCTACTGGATATGAGCGCCTCAACGGCAGAGGCCATCGACGACGCCCGCAAGTCCGTGGACGATTGGAGCCCCCCCGATGACCCCCGGGAGTACCTGGCCTGGCTCCGGGCTCGCAGGGAAGAAGGAAGCCGTAGGTCCTACAAACGTATCATCGATGTAGAGAAAGAGGGGGTCGTCCTCCTCATCCGGGCCCTGGAGACCATCGGCGACCTGTACGGCATCTACGGGTTCTCCGGGTACGGTAGGGAGAACGTCGAGTTCTACGTGATCAAGGACCTTGGTGAACCGTTTTCCGATAAGGTCAAGAACCGCATCGACAAGATCAGTCCCCTCCACGCGACCCGCATGGGCCCCGCCATAAGACATGCTGTCTCCAAGCTGGAGGTGCAGGAGGCCCGGACCAAAGTCCTCTTTCTCATCAGCGATGGGCGACCCCAAGACCGGGGCTACAGCCGCGAGGGGGTCGAGAAGGAATATGCTGTCCATGATACCAAGAAGGCGCTCCAGGAGGCCCGGGCCAAGCATATTGTCCCCTTCTGCCTGACCGTCGACCGGGGCGGCCACGACTATCTCAAGACCATGTGCCAGGACATGGGCTACGAAGTTGTGGCAGAGATCGAGTCCCTGCCCAAACGCCTGCCCTATCTCTACCGCCAGCTGACGGTCTGACCCGGGTTTCGACCAGTCAGACCTATCCCCACCTCAGGCCCTTTTTCACTCCAAAACCTGCACCTTCAAGGGCGTTATGATCCAGCCGTTGCAGGGGCCGTGGAAGGGGCAGACGGTCAGGGCCACCAGGCAGTCCATCTCTGCCCTCAGCTCTATGAAGTCCCCGGGCCTGCTTACCGGCTCGTCGATCCTCAGCTCTCCGGTCTCAGGGTCGAAGGAGGTGTTCATGAAGGGATTGAAGGGCTGGGGGACCTCCTCGGGTGCGATTCCGTAGGGCTCAACAGCCTTGGACAGCAGCTCCCAGCAACCGCCCCCCTGAGGGAACTCCCACCCGAACTTCTCATAGCCCAACCTGTTGCACATCCCGGCGGAGATGTCGTGGATGCCCCCCGGCACCGGGGTGTCCTGGGTTATGGTCATCAGCGGCCTGCTCCTGGATGAGTAGAGAACGTCGCCCACCGTCACCCGGCCCGGGATCTTCTTGGGGTAGTTTCTGGTCCGGGTCCAGTAGGCCGCTAACCTCTCCTTGTAGTTCTCCCTGTTGAAGGCTACCAGGTCGCTCACCTGTTTACCCATGACGTCGATCACCCTCAAGAACTGCCCCCTGGTCATCTCCAGGGCGAAACTGTCCCTGGGCGGGATGACCTGCTCC
>JADFJI010000328.1 GCA_022566235.1 Chloroflexota bacterium | reverse complement strand
ATGCAGAGCCTCTTCCCGGTTATGCGCATGGTGGCCTCCCTGGCCCGGCTAAACGGGATCCAAGAGGTGAACGACAATATAGAGGAGCAGGTGGTGAAGCTGGCCTCCTCCCACGGACGCAACCTTTGGTTTCCAGCGGCGATGGCCGAGGACCGGGTGGAGTACGCCCAGCCCATAGACCCTGTACGGCTGGTGTGGACCGACGCGGCTTCCTCCATAAAGGAGATATACGTTGGCGGCGAGCCGGTCCTGGATAAGGCCCGGGCGCTGGTCAAGGAGAGAAAGGCCCACGAGATAGTGGCGTCCCTGTTCCAGGAGGCCATGCGCCCCGGGGGCCCGGGCCCGGACCTGGCTCAGCGCTGCAGGCCCCTGATCCGAAGATACGCCAGGTCTATCTGAACCGCCAGCGCAGCCCTGATTTAATGTAGCGCAGCCCCGATTTAATGTAGCGCAGCCTTGATTTAATATAGCGCAGTAACCTCAAGGGAAGGATGAGCATGGAGAAACGGACCGAGGTGATAGTCATAGGCGGTGGCATCTCCGGCTGTGCCGTGGCCTACTACCTGGCCAAGAGAGGTGCTCAGGTAATACTGCTTGAGAAAGGCCAGATAGCCGATGAGGCGTCCGGGAGGACCTGGGGCGCAGTTCGCCGCCAGGGGCGGCAGGCCGCCGAAGTGCCCCTGGCAATCGAGAGCCTCAAGCTCTGGGACAATCTGTCCGAGGAGCTGGGAAGCGAGACCCACTTCATCCGGGGGGGCAACCTCCTCCTGGCGGTGACAGATAAGGAGCTGGTCGAGTTCGAAGAGACGGTGAAGATCACCAAGGAGCTCGGCCTAGAGTCGGATATCGTGACCTGGGAGAAGGCCCAGGAGATTGTGCCTGGCCTTTCGGGCAGGTTCATGGGCGGAATGTATTCACCCAGCGATGGTTATGCTCATCCGGTCAAGACCACCACCGCCTTCGCCCGGGCAGCCCAGGAGAACGGGGCAAAAATCCACACCCGGTGCGCCGTGGAGAAGATCGAGGCCTCCAACGGCCGGGTCACGGGTGTGGTCACCGAGGCGGGGCACAGGATCGAGGCCGACGTCATCGTGAACGCCGCCGGGGTCTGGGCCCCACGCCTGGCCGGTACCTGCGGTGTTAGGATTCCCCTCAGGGTCATCCGGACCCACGTGACCATTACCGAGCCCCAGCCAGATTATCAGGCCCCCCTGGTCTGGACCCCCAGGGTGGCCTTCAGGCCCACAGTGGACGGCAATATCCTGCTTGGCGCCGGTGCCGCCGCCAGGTTCGACCACGACATCGACCTCAACTCCCTGCGGGACCTGAGATATTTCTGGCAGGGCTTCAAACAGTTCCGAAAAAAGATGCAGCTACACATCGGAACCAAGCTTCTGAACGACATCCTGAGTCACGTGCCCGGGACAACCCAGAACCAGCGGTACTTCGCCTCGACGGTGGGGGTGGAGCCGGAGGTGAACTGGGACACCATTCGCCAGATGAGGGAAGCGTTCTTCGAATACATGCCCCAGATGAGGGGCCTGCGCTTCGTCAAGACCTGGGCGGGGCTGATAGACCTCACCCCGGACATTCTACCGGTGCTGGGTGAGGCCCCTGGGGTCAAGGGCCTGATTCTGGCCACGGGATTCAGCGGCCACGGCTTCGCCCTGGGGCCTATAACCGGCCGGCTTATTTCGGAGATAGTCCTGGACGGCAAGCCTTCTCTGCCCTTGGACGACTTCCGCCTAGCCAGGTTCAAGGAGAAGGGCGTAGGGGCTATCCGGCGGCTGCAGTAAACAGGAAGCAGCTGGCCCTCAACGTGCCTGGGCTATAATCGGGGCGTAGTCCCGGCCTATGTGGCCCGCCTCCTCCAGCTCTCGATATCGATTTAGAGGGCACCCCAACAGCTCCATGTGAACGTACTCGTTATGCTCTCCCAGACAGGGCGCGGGCCTGCGAATGGAGTTGGGGACCGAGGCCAAGCGCCCGATGATGCCGGGATAGCTATGAACGCCGGCCTCTGGATGGGTCAGCTCCTGAAAGAAGCCTCGGGCCTGCAGATGAGGGTCGTGGAAGGTCTGGGAGACATCCTGGGCCATGCCTGCCGGCACTCCCTCGCCCTGCAGACGCTCCATCACCTCCCGGGAACCACGCTCACAGGTCCATTCCTCGATGTGGTGGTCGATCTCCTCCTGATTTCGCCAGCGGCCCAACACGGTCCTGTACCTCTGGTCTTGTGCCCAATCAGGGTCTCCCATGACCGAGCGAAGGCCCTCCCACTCCAGGTCCGACCCGACGGCTATGGTGACCCACTGGTCCTCACCCCTGCACCGGTAGACACCGTGAGGGGCCATTGAGACATCGACGTTGGCCAGGGCCGACTGGACCCTGTTGTTCATGCTGTAGTCCAGGAAAGCTTCGGCCAGAAAAGGGGCCAGGGCCTCGGAGAGAGGGACGTCGATGAGCTGCCCCTCGCCGGTTAGCCGGCGGTGCCGTAAGGCTATCAGGGTGGAGAATGCGCCGATCAGTCCACCCACCGCGTCCGAGGGATACACGTCGTCTTTCAAGGATGGATCGATGTCCCGGTAGCTCCTTATCCAGGTGTGGCCGATGAACCCTTCTACGTGGGATCCCCAGGCCCGAAAGTCCTTGTAGGGGCCAGTGAGGCCATAGGCGGGCATCCTCACCATCACCAGGTCCGGCCTGACCTTCGTTAGCTCTTTGTACCCCAACCCCGCTTTGTCCATGAAGTTGGGAGGGCTGTTCTCTATGACCACATCGGAGACCTTGACCAACTCCCTGAATATCTCCCGGCCCTCGGGCCGACGCAGGTCCAGGGTCATGG
>JADFJI010000327.1 GCA_022566235.1 Chloroflexota bacterium | reverse complement strand
GTGGGGCCAATCTGAGGCGTAGAAGAGAGAATTCTCTCCCAGAATCTCGACCACCTGGGGAATCAGGGTCTCTGAGGGCTCGGCGTGGAAGAAGATATTGTCACCCTTGAGGTACTCGCTGGGTTTCTTGATGCACTGAGGCGCCTCGATGTCTCCCCTCTTTTCCCATTCCTCGTCCATCCTGTCCAGGAAGAAGGGGACCCAGGTGCAGCCTGCCTCAAGGTAGGCAAATCTGACGTTGGGGAACCGCTCGAAGACTCCCTCGTAGGTCATGTGTACCACCTGGAGCATGTTGGACATAGGGAAGGAGGCGGTGTGTTTCTGGATGAACTTGTTGTAGCGCATGTACTCCGGGGTGCCGCCGTGGACGGCGACCAGACAATCGAGACGCTGGGCCTCCTCGTAGAACGGGTCGAACTTCCTGTCGCCCAGGCCTCCGAATCCGTGGGCAGGGACCATCACTCCCGAGAATCCCAGCTCCGTGATGGTACGGCGCAGCTCTTTTACAGCCTCATCGACGTTGCAAAGGGGCGTGAGGGAGACGGCCCTGAGGCGTGGGCTTACCTTGAGCCACTCATCGGACACTAGATTGTTGTAGGCCCGGGTCAGGGCCACCATGTACTCGGGATCGAAGATGTTGCCATACCCCAGCAGATTGGTGGGGAACAGGAAGGTGGTGTCCATGCCGCCCCGGTCCAGGGCCTCGAGCCAGTCCTGGGGGAAGGGGAACCCAGGAGGGCCGAGGCTGCCCATCCTGCCGCCCATGGTGGTATCGACGAAGCTCTTGTCGGTTATGCCGGTGCTGTGCCCCACCCATCCCCGCTTGTCGGGCACGCTCTCGAGGAGATTGGCGTTGTATGGGGGCTCCATGTAATCCCTTAGCTTGGCCTGGTCTTCGGCTATGTGGCCGTCGGCATCCATGACTTTAAATGGCAGCTTCATGAGTCTTTCCTTCCTTTCCCTCTACAGGATTTGCACTACCGCCCCAGATTCTTCGTCCCGATAAAATCGGGACTCAGAATGACAGCCTAACTGGTCTCGTATGACTTGACCCGAAACTCGGGACTTTTAGCGTGGGCCTATCAGACTAACACCAAAGGCTAGCTAAACGGCCTCACGTGTGAGTACCGAAACTAGACCAAGCCGGCAACCGGCCCCGCTGCTAATGGGACTGACCACTAGTTGACCCTTGCCAGGGAGATGGGCGGCATGGAGTGGAAGGTGATGCTGCAGTCGGAACCCATCCGGTTCTCCGCCTCTTTTACGGCGTCCTCCACGGAGGCGAAGGGCTCGAAGCCCAGCCGTCTGGCTACGTCGAAGTCCTTGGCCCCGGCCAGGAAGGTCGCACCGAGGTGCCTGGAAGGTGCGCCCCGGGCGTTCCACATGAAGAAGGGGTGAGCGCCATGGAACCCGTACCCGTACCTGTATTTATGGACATACTCGGGGCGGTGGGCGAAATCGTCGGAGAAGAGGTTCCACAGGTCGTAGGGGTCAATGCTGATGGGAAGAAGCTTCTCGTAGAACTCCCGGTAGGAGGGGTGGTGAAGATCGTCGAACTGGTAAGTGCAGGGGTGGGCCAGGATCAGGATTCCACCTGCCCGTACCAGGGACTGGTTCTGAAACATGCCGTAGGTGTACTCGTAGCCCTGGTTGGATACCAGCAGCGGGTTGGTGAAGGAGTTGTGGGCATATCCCGTCCTGCTATCGACGCCGTAGATGGCCACGTCGCTCTGTCCCTGGACATCAATGATCTGAAGGGTGCTTAGGGCCTCCAGGGTGTGGACGTGGACATCGGGGGTGTGGCCGGCGAATACGGCGGTGATCTCGGGGGGATTGCTGGTGTTGGCCACGGACTCAAGGCTGAAAATTCGACGGCCCTTCTCTGCCAGGTGCTTTTCGATTACCGCGCCCTGCTCCCAGACCAGCTTCTGGAAAGAGGAGTTCTTGGGGTCCATCACCGATTTGCCGCTGGCGAAGGGGAAGGGCCTGTGGTGATGGCGGATGCTTCTGAAGGTGCTCAGGCCCACGGCCACGGATTTCCATCCCCCGCTGAAGGGGATCTTGGTTATGTTCAGGTATATCAGCAGGTCAGAGTCGGTGACGGCCCGGTTTACCTCCACCTCGAATCCCCGGGGGGTCTCACCCAGGAAGACCAGTTGCTCCGGGTCCTCGGCATCGTGGCAGTAGAGGCGCTGAGGAGACCAGAGGACGCTGATCCGCTCGCCGACGATGGGGGCCAACTCGATCCGGGTCCACTTTCTGTGGAGGGCGTTGGCGCATAGGAGCTTGATATCGCTGATCTCGACCCCGGCCTTCTGCAGCTCCTCTAGGAGGATGCCAATGGCCACCTGTCGGAAGTCGGGGGCCTTGGTGATGTTTCCGCTGGGGTCATCGAAGGCGATGGTGACCTTGGCCCCCTTGCCCACCAGCTTGGGTATCGGGTCGTGGGCTATGGGGTTTGCCAGGGCCTCTCGGATGGCCCGGTCGAGGTCTTTGATGGGAGGGACCGGGGAGTGGGAGTTGGCCTTTATGACACGGGTCCTTTCCGGCAGATCGATGTCTATCCACTGGTCACCGTACCACAGCTTCTCTTTCACGGTGGATTTCATGGCTCTTCTCCTACCCTACTTTTCTACGGGCCTCGTCATCGAGAGCGAACGGGATACCCGTTGTCAAACGGTATTTTGAGTCGGCAAGAGTATACAACTAAGAGGTGCAGGAGGATATACGGGAGCCGGTGGCCTGAGGCCAGTGACCCTCACCCTCCTTCGGCAAGCTCAGGGCATGCTTGGGAGGGAGAGGGGGAAGAAATAAATCTGGTCCCGACTTGTCGGGACAGACTCCC
>JADFJI010000326.1 GCA_022566235.1 Chloroflexota bacterium | reverse complement strand
GACCCGGACCGGGGTCTTGCGCGGCGCCCAGATGGCGATGCTGGCCAGCGCCACGTTCGCCGATGTGAACGCGGACGGCCTCGTCAATGCTGGAGACACCGTGACCGTGGCCTTCACGGGGAATGTATTGGTGCTGGGCGCCCCTCTGGCGAACTCGGCGTTCACGCTCACGAGCGGAGGCACTTTCGGGTCAGCACCTGTAATCCCCGGCCCGGGCGCCAACGAGGTCCAGATCCCTATCCTCTCGGCTGTAGGGGTGAACTTTCAGCCCAATGGCGTGTACCTCATCGACGTGGGCGCGACCGGCCTGAACATGATGGCGGGCCAGCTTGACATCCTCTCCGTGGGGGGGGCAGGGCTCGCCGTGCCCCAGCTTCCCGCGGCGATAGACCTCGCCGGAGAGTTGAACCCTCGCGTGACGAGCGTGATCTTCACAGACAGCAACGGAGACTGCGCAGCGGGCATCGGTGACTCGATAGACGTCACATTCAGCCGCCCTGTCACCGTGGCGGTCGGAGCCACTCCCGAGACGTCCTTTCAGATTCTCCCCGGTCCGATCACTCTCCCCTTCGGATTGAGCCCCAGCTTCAGTGGAGGGACGACGGGCGTCTCGACGCTCTCGATCAGTCTCGGGGCGAACCCGACACTCGTGGTGAACGGCACCTTCGATCCCCTGAATCCGGCCGCAGGGCCTTCGGGACTCGAGATCGGATTGACTGCAAACCAGATACTCGACGGGTCTTTCAGCGTCGTCTCGGCCCAGGCGGGGACGCCTCCGGGACTCGACGTGCAAGGGGTCGTGGGGAACGGCATGACCACGGCGCGCTTGACCGGGAGCGTCCTTCGGGTGGAGTTCTGCGCGGCGGTGAGCATCACGGACCCTGCCGCGAGCCCGGCCAGCGCCTTCGCCACCCTCAACGAGATCGCCCGGGGTAGGCTGAGGATCGGAATCAGCATCGGCGACAACGGGCTTCGGACCGTGGGCCGAAGCATGGCCACAATAAAGGAGCTGGAGGCATACGTGGCCGTCCTCAAAAGCCTTCTCAGCAACCGTGCCGTCAAGTTCGAGAATGGTGTAGAGGGCAAGTTAACCTGGCTAGAGAGGCCGACGGACATACCCATCTATGTGGCGGCCACTGGGCCCAGGCTGACCCGGGCGGCGGGCAGGATAGGGGATGGCGTCATACTATTAAGAGGTCTTAGCCCCGACCAGATGGGAGCAGGCGTCGATACAGTGCGGCAGGAGGCCCAGCGAGCCGGACGGCCAGCCGGCGAACCGGATATAATCTGCTGGATTCAGTCCTCCCTGGGCCACGATAGAGACCTGGCCCGGACCCACGCCCAGGGTCTGGTGGCCGAGGTCCTCCAGATGTGTGCCATCGAGATGTTCGACGAGGAGGACCGCCCTGCCATCCGCCGCATCAAGAAAGACTACGACTTCTATAAACAGACCATGGCCTATGGAGGGGGCAGGGCCCTGGTCCCCGACAAGTTCATCGACATGTTCTCTCTGGCCGGCACCGCACCCGAGGCCCGTGAGCGGATTGCAGAGCTGATGCAGATCGAGGGCCTGAACGAGATCATCATCTGCCCGCAGCACTTCGAGGGAAGCCCCGGCCCATCGGTTGAGGAAACGGTCCGCAGCTTCGCCGAGGGCGTCATGGCCGATCTGTTATAAAGAAGGGCGAGGATTTATGAAATTTGCCGTAGGCATATTCGGTAACCAGCCCCTGCCCCAGATCATCAAGCGGGTGAAGCTGGCCGAGGACCTGGGCTACGACTGCGCCTGGTTCGCAGACCTCCAGCGCATCTGCCGGGAGCTGTATGTGGAGATGACGGCCTGCGCCCTGAGCACCTCTCGCATAAAGCTGGGGGCTGGCGTCACCATGCCCGTGACCCGGCACGCCAGCGTCACCGCCAGCGCCTTCGCCACCCTTAACGAGATCGCCCAGGGGCGGCTCCGGGCCGGGATCAGCATAGGTGATAACGGGCTGCGGTCCGTTGGATATAACCCAGTGCCCATCGCAGAGCTGGAACACTATGTGGGCCAGGTCAGGGGGCTTCTTCAGAACCAGACAGTCCAGTTCGAGGGCGGAGTCGAAGGCAAGCTCGCCTGGCTGGAGAGTCCGACGGACATACCCATCTATATCGCGGCCACGGGGCCCAAGCTGACCCGGGCCGCCGGCCGAATGGGCGACGGTGCCATATTGCTTCGGGGCCTCACCCACCTCCAGATGCAGGATGGTGTCGACGCCTTCAGGCAGGAGGCCGAGAAGGCAGGCAAGCGCCCCGACCAGGTCAAGGTGTCCTGCTGGGTACAGGCATCGCTAGGCCCCGACAGGGCTCTGGCCCGGAACATGGTAAAAGGGCCCGTGGCCGTCATATTGAGCATGGCCCACCTGAGCACCTTCGATGATGATGACCACCCGGCAGTCCGGAAAATCAAAGAGTCTTACGACCCCTCCAGGCATTCCAGGTCCTACGTCGGCGATAAGCTTCAAATCCCCGACAAGTTCATAGATATGTTCGCCCTGGGCGGCGATAAATACGACGCCCGGGAGCGGGTCATGGAGCTCAGCAAAGTCCAGGGACTGGACGAGATCATCCTGGCGCCCCAGCACGTGCCGGAGCTGCCGGGGCCCTCGGTGGAGGAGACCATCCGCTACTTCGCAGAGGAGGTCATGGCCCACGTATCCTAGTATCTAATATCCTAAATCAGCGCAACGTTCGGTCGAGTGTTGTCGGGAGCCCAGAGGGGCGGAGCCCCTTTGGCGGGGGTACTGGGGGGCACCCCCAGAATCCTCTTTCCCCCTTCCAGAAAAGGAAGGGGGAGACAGGGGGATGGTTGAAAGTGTTATTAAACACT
>JADFJI010000325.1 GCA_022566235.1 Chloroflexota bacterium | reverse complement strand
AAAGTCGAAGAAGTGAACAGGCTGGTAAAATCCACCATCGATCACTTCGGCAAGGTGGATGTTCTGGTGAATAATGCGGGAATAAACAGGGATGCCCTGCTGTTGAGGATGAAGGACGAGGATTGGGACGCAGTCCTGGATACCAATTTAAAGGGTGCCTTCCTGTGCACCCGTGCGGTGCTGCTGCATATGGTGAAGAGCCGGTGGGGAAGAATCGTCAACATCTCCAGCGTAGTTGGACTGACCGGCAATCCTGGTCAGGCCAACTATTCGGCTGCCAAGGCGGGCCTCATCGGCCTGACCAAGACCACTGCTAGAGAGGTCGCTTCTCGAGGGATCACCGTCAACGCCGTGGCCCCCGGGTTTATCGACACGGACATGACCCGAGGACTTAGCGATCAGGTAAAGGAGCGGCTCCAGGGGCTGATCCCCCAAAAGCGTTTCGGCTCCCCAGAAGATGTGGCCCACGTCGTTGAATTTCTCACCTCCCCTCAATCCTCCTACATTACAGGCCAGGTGGTGGGTGTTGACGGCGGGATGTTTATGGCCTAGACGAGGATGGCCCCATGCCCGGCCCCAGGCGTCGAGGAAGGATCACGGCCCTGCAGGCCCTTTACGAGGCCGATGCTGTTGGCCATGACATCGAGGGGATCTTAGGCAGGACCAAAGAGGAAGGAGCGGTGCCGGAGAGCTCCCTGGCCTTTGCTACGGAGCTGGTGAACGGAGTGACCAGCAATCTGGAGAGGATAGACAAAATCGTGCAGACCCATGCTCCAAGTTGGCCGGTCAACCAGCTTTCCATCATAGACAGGAACATACTGCGTATCGCCATATATGAGCTGATGTGGCTGAAGAAAACACCGCCCAAGGTCGCGGTCAACGAAGCCGTGGAGATGGCCAAGGCCTTCGGCAGCGATAACTCGCCTAGATTCGTCAACGGCGTTCTTGGGGCCTTGATGGCCGAGATAAGTGCTTGACACAGACCATTGAATACCCTTACAAATGAGGGAAAGTAACTAGGAGTCAGACATGGCTACCATTTCCGATAGGGTTAAAAAGATAATTGTGGACCAGTTGGGTGTGGAGGAGGAAGAAGTCATTCTCTCAGCGTCCTTCGTCGATGACCTGAACGCCGACTCCCTGGACCTGGTAGAGCTGATCATGGCCCTCGAAGAGGAGTTCAGCGACGGAGACAGGAAACTGGAGATCGCGGACGAGGACGCCGAGAAGATACTCACGGTCAAGGATGCCGTAGACTATGTAAATGACCAGATGGGCGCGGACTCCTGACCCTTTCCTCCCTACCTAGAGCGCTTTCATCCCCTCGACCTCAGAATCCATCCCTCTTTGTCAATAACAGCACCTGTTCCAGCCGTTATTTAGCTTTTTCCTATTCGGACCCTTCCCAAGGGTTCGGACCCACGGACATTAATATCGGATTGACACCGATGCTATACTTCGTGCGTAGGTACTAAGACGCTTCCTACACCCTTCGGGCGTACTTCTTACTACGGATCTTGTTCCAATAGCACATAGAGCCGCCGCTTTAAGCGATTTGCAATACCCTAGTCCTTGCAGGTCTTCCATTCTCCACGGGGACGCGTCCTGGTATGCTGCCATCGCTTGTTACTGGAGGGGCTCTTGTCCGAGTTGACCGATCTGCATTCGTCTATCTCAGTCTGCGAGAAGTGCGGCCTGTGCCGGGGTCGAACCCATGCCGTTCCGGGCGAGGGGCCTGAGAGTCCGGCGATCATGTTCATCGGTGAAGGCCCCGGGTTCTACGAGGACCAGCAAGCGCGTCCTTTCGTGGGTCCGGCGGGTAAGTTCCTGGAGGAGCTTCTGGGGGTCATAGGTCTGGACCGGTCTGAAGTCTATATTACCAACGTGATCAAATGCAGGGCTCCCGGGAATCGGGACCCGTTGCCAGAGGAGATCCAGGCCTGCTCCGGGTGGTTAGACAGGCAGATACAGCTTCTCAAGCCCAAGCTGGTGGTGACGCTGGGCAGATACTCTATGGCCCGCTTCTTCTCCAAGCAGTCCATCAGCAAGGTCCACGGCACCTCTAAGAAGGTCGATGGGCAGATGGTCTTCGCAATGTATCATCCTGCAGCGGCCCTGCACCAGCAAAGACTGAGGGACACACTGATAGAGGATGTCAAGAAGATACCAGCGATCCTAGCCAAGGCCGACCAGGTTCCCGAAGAAGAGCACGGACCAGAGCAATTGTCTATGTTTTAGTATCCCCATATGGCCAGACCACCTCTCAAAGTCATCCCCCTCGGCGGAGTAGGTGAGATCGGCAAGAACATGCTGGCGTTGGAGTACGGCGAGGACATCCTCGTCATCGATGCCGGTGTCAAGTTTCCAGGAGAGGACCTGCCAGGCATAGACCTGGTTATCCCGGACATCTCCTACCTTGTCGAAAACGCCTCCCGGGTCCGTGGCATAGTAATCACCCACGGCCACGAAGACCACATAGGAGCGTTGCCCTACGTGGTCAAGCAGCTTGACGCGCCCATATACGCCTCCAGGCTGGCCGAGGGCATGATTGCCGCCAGGCTGAAAGAACACGGATGTCTCAAAGGCACGAAACTGATGTCAGCCAGCCCTGGGGAGCCCTTCTTCATCGGTGCCTTTCAGGTGGAGATGTTCAGGGTGTGCCACAGCATTCCCGACTCCATGGGCCTCATAATTCACACCCCTGTAGGCACAGTTGTGCACAGCGGCGACTTCAAATTCGATCACACTCCGGTGGACGGCCAGCCGGCCGACCTGGCCAGGTTGGCCAGGCTAGGAGCGGAAGGCGTTCACCTTCTGCTGTCAGACTCCACATATGCAGAGTTGCCCGGCTACACCCCTTCGGAGA
>JADFJI010000324.1 GCA_022566235.1 Chloroflexota bacterium | reverse complement strand
CCCGGAAATCCCGACATGCCGGGACTGCCACCCCATATTTCATCAGCCTGCTAAGGGCGGAATGCGCCGGCCATGCCCCGGGACCCTTTGCGCTTCCGGCGGGGAGAGTCTTTCCTGGCGACCCGGACGGCGCAGACCTTGTACTCGGGGATTTGGGAGTCGGGATCGAAGGCCTGGTTGGTGAGGAAGTTGGCCGCCGATTCCTTGAGCTTCACGAAGGGCACAAAGATAGAACCCTCCCTCACCGAGTCGGTCACCAGGGCCCGACCGAAGAGCTCGCCCCTTCGGGACTCCACCCGGACCTCGTCGCCGTCGGCCACCCCCACGATTTTGGCGTCCCTGGGGTGAATAGTCACCATGAGTTCCGGGGCCCGAGCCATCAGGCCCTCGACCCTGCGGGTGATGGTCCCACCGTGCCAGTGGTACAAGATGCGACCGGTGTTCAGAATGAGCGGGAACCTGCGATTGGGAAGCTCGGCAGCCGGCTCCTTCTGCTCTACGGCAACGAACTTGCCAAGCCCCCTGGGGAAGGTTTCCTCGTAGAGGATGGGGGTACCGGGGTGGTCCGGGGTGGGGCAGGGCCACTGGATTCCCCCCTCTCTATCCAGCCTCTCGTAGGAGATGCCAGAAATGATGGGGGTCAGCCGTGCCATCTCGTCGAAGATCTCCGATGGGTGGCTGTAGGAGAACTGCTCCTCGGGGAGTCCCAGGCGGCTGCAGACCCGGCGGGCCAGGTCAGAGGTGATATCCCAGTCGGCCCGGCTCCCGCCAATCGGGTCTACGGCCTTTCGCACCCTCTGCACCCGCCGCTCGCTGTTGGTGAAAGTGCCGTCCTTCTCGGCGAAGCTGGTGGCGGGTAGCACGACGTCTGCTATCTCCGCCGTCTCGTGGAGGAAGATGTCCTGCACCACCAGGAACTCCAGCTTCTCTATCGCCTCCCGGGCGTGGCGAAGGTCAGGTTCGCTGAGCAGAGGGTTCTCGCCGACGATGTACATGACCTTGAGCCGGCCCTCCGAGGCCTCCGCCATCATCTCGGTCACCACGAAGCCCTCCTTTGGAGAAAGAGGGCCTCCCCAGGCCTCCATGAATTTATCGAGGATGTTTTCGGTAAAGGCCTGATACCCGGGCAGGGAGTTGGGGACGCAGCCGGCGTCGCCGCAGCCCTGGACATTGTTCTGGCCTCGCAGGGGCGATATGCCGCTTCCGGGTTTGCCCATCTGCCCGGTGAGCAGCGCCAGATTCAGGACGGAGTAGCAGGTGGCCGTGCCGTTGGTGTGCTGGGTAAGACCCATGCCCCACACGAAGCAGGAACCGCTGAAGGGGGGCCGAGCGTACAGCCGCGCAGCCTCGATCATTTTCTCCTTCGGCACCCCGGTGATGGACTCCACGAACTCGGGGGTGTACTGATCCAGGGACTGTTTCCACTCTTCGAATCCCTCGGTCCTGGTGGCCACAAACTCCTGGTCCCACAGGCCCTCGTCCAGGGCCACCCTGGCCATGCCGTTGAACAGGGCCACGTCGGTGCCGGGCCGCTCCTGCAGCCAGAGGTAGGCGTAATCGCACAGATCGATGCGCTTGGGGTTGATGATAATAAGCTTGGCCCCGTAGAGGTCGACGGCCTTGCGGAACCGAGTGGCGACGACGGGGTGATTGGAGCTGGGGTCACAGCCCGCCAGGACGAGGCATCCGGCCCTCTCGTAGTCCAGGTAGGAGTTGCTGGTGGCCCCACTCCCCAGGGACTTAAGCATAGCCTCCACGGAGGGGGAGTGGCAGAGGCGGGTGCAATGGTCGATGCTGTTGGTGCCCATTGCCAGCCGCATGAACTTCTGGATGAGGTAGCCGTCCTCGTTGGTGGCCTTGGCCGAGGCCAGCGCGGCCACAGCCCCCCGATATTCAACCATCTTATCGGCCACCAGGTCCAGGGCCTCGTCCCAGGATGCGGGCTTCAGGACACCATCCTTCCTTATGAGGGGTGTGGTCAGCCGGTCCGAGTGGTTGATGAAGGTGACCCCGAACCTTCCCTTCACGCACAGCTTACCCAGGCTGGACTGGTTTTCGGGGTCGTCGTCCACCCACAGGACCTTGCCGTTGCCGTCGGTGTTGAGAACTATGCCGCAGCCGACGCCGCAGTAGGGGCAGATGGTGGAGGTCTGCTTGATTATCTTTTCTGCAGCCAGCTCAGGACTCAGCTTGGGCTCGATGGCCCCCGTGGGACAGGCGGCGACGCAGGAGCCGCAGGAGGTGCAGATGGAGTCGGCTATGGGCTGGTCGTCGAAGGCCCCGATGAAGGCCCCCTGGCCCCTGCCCAGGATGGCGATGGCCCCGATCTCCTGGAGGTCCTGGCAGGCCTCGACGCAGCGGCCGCAGAGGATGCAATCGTCCATCTTCACGGAGAAGAACGGGTTGCTGTCGTCGGTGTGGTCCCGTGTTCGGGGGGTGAGGGTGGGGGTGGCGATGTCGTGATGCTCCGCCGCAACCTTCAGCTCCTGGTGCTCTCCCAGGCCGTTTCCCGGCTGCTCCAGGGGTAGCATGCCCAGGGTGAGCTCCAGGACTCCACGGCGGATGCGCCGCACCTCGGGGGTATCGGTGTGGACCACCATGCCGTCCTGCACGGGGGTGTGGCAGGAGGCGGGGAAGCCTCGCCGGCCCTCTATCTGGACCAGACAGGTGCGGCAGGCCCCGATGGCCGGCATGCCCGGGTCTTTGCAGAGCTGGGGTATGTACACCCCGGCCCCGTTTATCGCCTCCAGGATGGAGGAGCCGTCCGGGATTTCTACCTGTTGTCCATCGATGGCTAGGGTCACGGGCATGCTATCTGCCCTAGTCTAGTTTGCGGGTACATTGTAGTACCTATAACCGCTTAGTCT
>JADFJI010000323.1 GCA_022566235.1 Chloroflexota bacterium | reverse complement strand
CATCAATGACCTTCAGCGAAGTCGAGCGGCCTACCTTGGCATCCGATTACTCACTTTGTTCTTTTCCCATTCCAAACCAGTCCGTAACGACGGACCTCTATCGGTTCTGAAGGGGTTCCGCCGCCAGGATCTCGACACTCTGAACAGTGAACCGGGACGTCACGGAGTCCGCCTCGCCGAGATGAGACAGCTGCGGTGCCACCGATTGAAGCCCGCGCGGCTAAAGATACGGCGAACGCGTCTCCCTGTCAACGGCGTCTCCAGTTCCTGCGCCTGCCAACGCCGGAACGGCGCCCACGTGTTCTTCTCATAAATCCCCAAGGTCTCATAGACCCTCTTCACGATTCCGGCAACGTTCGAGTAGTTCGGCGCCGAAAGAAACACAGCCCCTTCGGGACGAAGCACCCGCTTGAATTCGGCGGCGGCACGGTCGGGATCGGCGGCGCGAGCGGCTTAAATCCCGACGAGGAAGTTTTTATCGGTCCTGGTTTCTCGCTTGGTCGTCGCGGCGATCTTCCGCCCGATGATGCCACTTTTCCCGAGACCGGAGACCAGCACACGACCGCGGCAAGAGGCCAAGAGCTCCACGGCCTCCTGCCAGCGGCCATCGGTGACCAGGGCTATGGCATCCCTGGCGAGTGTCTGCCGGCTGGCTCGGCTCCTATCTGATCCGCTGGTGGTCATGATTGTTTCTCAAAATCGAGAGCGTATTCTATCTATGCATCCGCTAAATTGCAAGGGTACGATGCCCCGAGAGCTATCATGTTCGAAAACCCTGTTACAGCTTGCCTTTCCCGACCATGCGCTTGTGCTCTATAAGCATGCATAGGTCCATCACCACTCCCAGGCCCGCCTCTCGGGCCCTGGTCGCCGCCGCCTCGTTGACGATGCCCAACTGCATCCAGACGGCCGACGCCCCGATGTCGATGGCCTGGTCCACTATGGGAAGCACATCCTCCGCCTTCCTGAAGACGTCTACCACGTCCACCCGTTCCGGAATGGCTTTCAGGTCCGGGTAGGACTTTTCCCCCAGGACTTCGTCCACCATCGGGTTTACCGGAATGATGCGATATCCCTGCTCCTTCAGATACTTGGCCACCAGGTGACTATCCCTCTCAGGCCTGGGTGACAGACCCACAACGGCTATGGTTTTTCCTTCGCTCAGAATATCCTCTGCCGTCCGCATCTCTGGCCCCCCCCTGAATTTATTGCAATTTTCTGAGCTATTCGTTCATAATGCAATAGGGTACATGTCGATTTCTAACGAAAGTTGGCAGTATTTATATCCCCGAAGAAATTTGGGCGCAAACTTCCTTTGTTGCCCTCCGGATACGGATCAATCTACTGGGGACGGTTTGTGGCGATGGCAAACGGAACCGGACATCACAGCAATATCAATTTACGCCCATCCTTGCTAGATAATCTGTTTCATTGACACCTATTTTTCGTCGATGCTAGAATTGTGCTAAGAATCACGTACTTTTTCACCTGTCCGTAGTATGAACCCTCAGTCCCGGTGTGCTCTCTAGTGGGCGGGAGGAGCCTTTAAATGAACATAATCGTCTGCGTGAAGCAGGTCCCCGATCCTCAGATGCCGATGGCCAGTTTCAAGATCGATCCGGCCACCAACAAGCTGGTCCCCACCCCAGGCATTCCGCCCGTCATCAACGGGTACGATGAGCAGGCCGTGGAGGCAGCCCTGAGGCTGAAGGAGGCCAACGGAGGCAAGATTACCGCCCTGTCCCTGGGCAAGGAGTTGGTCTCCGACGTGATCAAGAAACCTCTGTCCATGGGCGCTGATGAGCTGATTCTGTTGCAGGACGACGCCTTCGAAGATGGTGATGATTACGTCACAGCCCATGCCCTGGCCGCAGCCATCAAGAAGATTGGTGAGTACGACCTCATCATCTGCGGGCGTCAGGCCTCGGATTTCGACTCCGGTGTGGTGGGGGCAGGCATTGGCGAGATACTGGGACTGCCCGTGATCACTATAGCCCGGGACATAAAGATGACCAATGGGGTCATCCGGGTAGAGCGGGTCGTTCCCGATGGATACGAGGTGGTGGAGGCGTCCCCTCCGGTTGTAGTGACGGTGAGCAACGAGCTTGGACAGCCCCGATATCCGACGCTGAGGGGCATCATGGCCGCCGGCAGAAAACAGCCGACCGTCTGGTCGGCACAGGACCTGGGCCTGGACACTACCGTCTCCAGGATGAAGCTCCTGAAGCTTTACCAACCCGATAAGATCTCCCAGTGCGAATTCATCGAGGGGGGGAGCCCTGCTGAGGCAGGTGTCAACCTGGCCCTCAAACTCAGAGAAGCTAAGATCATCTAGACCCTGGTCCCACGACGAAGGAGGAACGCCCTCATGGCCGAAAGTAAAGGAGTGCTGGTTTTTGGCGAAGTGGCCGATGGTGTCCTAAGCAGCACCACCAAGGAGCTGCTTGGCAAGGGCAGCGAACTGGCCCAGACCCTTGGGGAGGACCTGATAGGCGTGGTCCTGGGTGGGGATGTGCAAGGCCCGGCTCAGGAGATGATCGCCGGCGGCGCAGGCAAAGTATATGCTGCCGGAGACTCCATACCGGCAGCATACGACCCGGATATATACGTAGCGGCCCTGGCCAATCTGTGCAAAGAGATCTCCCCAAATATTCTATTGTTGGGTCACACCGTCATCGGGAGGGACCTTGCCCCCAGGCTGGCCTTTCGCCTGGACACAGCGGTGGGGACAGACTGCGTAGACCTGTCCATCGATCCCGATTCTAAATTGATGGTGCAGTCCAGACCGGTCTACGGGGGTAATGCCCAGGCAGAGGTCGTTGTCGAATCCACCCGGCCCCAGATGGCGACGGTCAGGCCCAAGACGATGGCCCCTCTGGAGGCAGACCCATCCAGGAGCGGGGATGTGGTATCTTGG
>JADFJI010000022.1 GCA_022566235.1 Chloroflexota bacterium | reverse complement strand
GATCGTCATGATTTCGACGATTGGCTTGAGGCACGCCATAGCGGCTCCGACCGCCGAGCCCACGAGCACCGACTCTGCGATCGGAGTGTCCCTGATCCGCTCCGGGCCGTAATCGGCGAGAAACCCACGGGTCACAGCGTAAGCGCCATCGTAAGCGCCCACGTCTTCACCCATCAGGAAGACGCGAGAATCGCCGTCCAGACCCTCTCTAAGGCTGCGGGCGATAGCCTCCCGCATAGTCATCTCGGGCATTTGCGGCTCCGGTTCAGGCGTACACGTTGTCGTGCAACGTGTCCAATTCGGGCTCAGGGCTCTCTTCGGCGAAGCGGATGGCCGCTTCGACGGTGGCCTGCACGCCGGCCTCGATACCCTGAAGCTCATCGTCCGTCACAAACTCCTCGCGCAGCGCGACGACCTTGAACTTCTCGATGGGGTCTTCTTTTCTCCATTGGTCCAGCTCCGACGACTCACGGTAGGCCACGGGGTCTGCCATCGAGTGACCGCGGAAGCGATAGGTCATCGCCTCAATAAAAACGGGCCCGCTGCCTGTGCGAACCCGCTTGAGAGCCTCTTCGGTCGCCTCTCGCACCGCTAGGACGTCCATCCCGTCTACCTGCGCCGCGGGTATCTTATACGCGTCGGCAACGTGGTAGATATCCTTTCCGCCTGCATGGGTCCGTTCCACATATGAGCCCATACCATACAGGTTATTCTCGAGCATGAAGATTACAGGGAGCTGCCAGACCGAGGCCAGGTTCATCGACTCGTGAAACTCCCCCTCGTTGACTGCGCCGTCTCCAAAAAAACAAAGGACTGTCCGGTCCTCTCGCCGGTACTTGGCCGCAAGCGCCAGGCCCACGGCGATGGGGAGCTGGCCGCCCACGATGGCGTAGCCGCCCATAAAGTTTCTCGACGCGTCGAAGAGGTGCATCGACCCGCCCTTACCGCCGCTACTGCCGGTAGCCTTACCGAACAGCTCGGCCATGATCACCTTGGGGTCCATGCCCCGGGCCAGGGCGTGGCCGTGCTCCCGGTAGTGGCTGACGACATAGTCGTCGGGGCCAAGGACTGACATGACCCCCGTGGCTATCGCCTCCTCGCCGATGTACAGGTGAAGGAACCCGCCTATCTTGCCCCGCATGTACATCTCCGAGGCCTTCTCCTCGAACCTTCGTATGAGCATCATCTGGCGCAAGAGGTCCATATACTTGCTCTTGTCTGCCACTGGCTTGCTCAGCACTTTCATTGGTAACTCCTGGGGCCTAGATGTGTATCGATTGGTCCAGCACTCCCAGAGCGGCCTCTTTCAGGGCCTCTGACAGAGTGGGGTGGGGATGTATGGCTGCGCCGATGTCCTCGACGGTCGCGTCCAGGGCCAGGGCCACAGACACTTCGCCCAGCAGCTCCGTAACCTCGGGCCCGATCATGTGGACGCCCAGGATCTCACCGTACTCAGCGCCGGCCACGATCTTCACCAGCCCCTCTCCTTCCCCCATCCCCATGGCCTTGCCGCTGGCCACGAATGGGAAACGTCCGGTCTTCACCTCGTGTCCCGCCTCCAGGGCCTGGGCCTCGGTCAGCCCGATGCTGGCCACCTGGGGCTGGCAGTAGGTGGCCCGGGGGATGTTCTCGTAGGTCAGATGCATGGTCTGTCGACCAGCGATGGTCTCGGTGGCTATGGTGCCCTGGGCAAAGGCGGTGTGGGCCAGAAGGGAATGGCCCGTGACATCTCCGACAGCGTAGATGCCTGGAACATTGGTCTGCATTGCGCCATCGATGGCTATGAACCCTCTGTCCATCTCCACCCCCAGCTCCTCCAGGCCCAAACCGGCCACACTGCCCTCCATGCCCACGGCGACCAGGACGCAGTCGCACTCCACCCGGCTCTCGCCCTCGGGGGTTGCGACGGTCACGGTTCCGACGCCGTTGCTGAAGTCCGATGCCTCCACCCGGGAGCCCGTCATGACCCTAATGCCCTGTTTCTGGAACGCCTTCTCCAGCACCTGGCTGATCTCTGGGTCTTCGTTGGGGACGAGGTGAGGCAACAGCTCTATGATGGTTACTTCGCTTCCATATGTGGCCCAAAGATAGGCGAACTCCACCCCCGCGGCCCCACCCCCCACGATGACCGTCCGGGGGTGCACTGTCTTCAGCTCCAGGGCCTCTCTGGTGGTTATGATCCTCTCGCCGTCAACGGGCAGGGGAGGAAGGTCCTTGTTTACCCCTCCCGTGGCTATGATGACGTTGTTGGTTTCCAGGGTCTGGCCCGAGTCCTTGACCTCGATCCTGTTTGGGGAAGTCAGGACGGCCTCTCCGGATATCACATCTATCTTGTGCTTCTTCAGCAGCGATTTCAGGCCGCCTACCAGGCGTCGGACAACCCTCCGGCTCCGGTCAACCGCCTTGCCGTAGTCGTAGGCCAGATTGTCAAATGATATGCCAAACTCGTCGGCCCGCTTCATCAGGTTGAGGACCTCCGCGTTCCTGAGGAGCGCCTTGCTGGGAATGCAGCCCCAGTTGAGGCACAGGCCGCCCACCTCCTCCCTCTCTACCACTCCTGCCCTGAGGCCGAGTTGGGCCGCCCTTATCGCGGACACGTAGCCCCCGGGCCCACCGCCTATGACTATCAGATCGTACTTGTCCATCAAAGGGATTCCATGCTCTTGGGGCTAGACATGCTCGTGGGCGTGGTAGGAGCTTCTTACCAGGGGGCCGGACTCTACGTGGCGGAACCCCATCTTGAGCCCCTCCTCCTTCAACTCTTTGAACTCCTCAGGAGTGTAGTACCGGGTTATAGGCAGGTGTTTCTCCGAAGGTCTAAGGTACTGTCCTATGGTCAGTATGTTGCAGTCCACCTGCCTCAGGTCGGCCATGGCCTGCAGCACCTCCTCCACCGTCTCCCCCACCCCCATCATCATCCCCGACTTGGTCAACCCCTCGGGCGCCTTCTCCTTGGCTCTCCTCAAAAGCTCCAGGGACCTGTCGTATCGAGCGCGGGACCTGACCACCCGCTGCAGCCGCTCCACCGTCTCGATATTGTGGTTCAAAATATCGGGGGTAGCGGTCATCACCTTGTCCAGGGCGGACTCGGAGCCTTGGAAATCGGGGATCAATACCTCTATCCTGGTCTTGGGGTTGTATTCCCTGATCTTTCGAATGGTGGCAGCGAACACGGATGCGCCGCCGTCTTCCAGATCGTCCCGTGCCACCGAGGTTACCACCGCATGGGCTAGCTTCATCTTCTCCACGGCCCTGGCCACCCTCTCCGGCTCCCCCAAATCGTTCCAGGTTGGTTTCCCGCTGGTCACGGCACAGAACCGGCAGGCCCGAGTGCAGACGTCTCCCAGTAACATGAAGGTGGCCGTCCGGTTCTGCCAGCACTCGAAGATGTTGGGGCAGTGGGCCTCCTCACACACTGTGTTGAGGGCCATCTTCCGCATGAGGGCCTTCATTTCCAGGTAATTGGGCCCGGTCCTGAGGCGTACCTTCAGCCAGGAGGGACGGCGTTCGGGGATTCGGGTCTCCGCTGTGGATATCATGATTAAAGTTCGAGCTAGCAGGCGTTAGTTTGGCCCAAAGAGGCCAGTAACGCATTATACATCTTTACAGTAGACAATTCCCTCGGCTGAGACGGCAGTCTGTTGAGGTATAATCGGGCTAAAGGGGCATACCCCTTTGATGC
Organism: Chloroflexota bacterium; assembly: GCA_022566235.1. Lineage (GTDB taxonomy): Bacteria > Chloroflexota > Dehalococcoidia > Plut-88900 > Plut-88900 > JACZVB01. The sequence continues at coordinate 10,426 of JADFJI010000022.1, read as the reverse complement.
AGAACGCTATCCGGGGGTTCGTGCCTCTAAGCCGGGGCCAGGCTACCGAATCAGGGCGGGGAGGTTAGATAGGCTTTGTTGTTCTGCAAAAAATGCGATGTTCTATGGAGCAAGGTGCCCCGGGACAAGGACTACCTGGACATAGATGCCACGATCAAGATGTACAAGAAGCGCAGGTGCCCCGACTGCAGCCGGGATCTGGAGGAGGTCACCTTCGTCTCGGGCCTGAGCGGTTAAGGCCCAGGGCCAGTACAGTAACGATGCAAGGTCACACCAGGGCCCGGCCACCATCTACCAGGATCACGTGTCCGGTGACCATGTTCGACAGGTCGCTGGCCAGGAAAGCCACAGCGCCTACTATATCATCGGGCTCGACAATTCTGCCCATGGGTATCTCACTCACCGTGGCGTCGTAGGTCTTGGGGTCGGCCAGGGCAGGGGCCATCATCTGGGTGTTCGTAGGGCCCGGGGCCACGGCGTTGACCCGTATGTTATGCCTGGCCCACTCGACGGCCAGGGCCCGGGTCAGATTGACCACACCGCCTTTGCTGGCCATGTAGGCAGCCGATATCCTTTCCTTGGGCACCACGAAGGCCAGTTCCGATGCCGTGTTGATTATCTTGCCCCCGCCGGTATTGATCATCTGCCGCGCCGCGGCCTGGCACCCGAAAAATACGCCCCTCAGATTCACGTTCAGGACCGTATCCCACTCCTCGGGGGTGACATCCAGGGATGAGTTGCGGGCTATTACGCCGGCGTTGTTGACCATGATGTCCAGCCGGCCGTGTTTCTCCACCGTGGCCGATACGACACCGGCTATGGCCTCGGGGTCCGTGACATCCCCTTCCAGGGTCGCGGCCCTGCCACCGGCATCCTCGATGAACCTCACCACTTCCGCCGCGTCGCCACTCCTATCTGGAAGATCGACAATGGTCACGTCTGCACCGAAGGATGCCAGGCCTTTGGCCATCGCCGCGCCTATGCCGCGGCCGGCGCCCGTCACTATGGCTATCTTTCCACTGAGGTCGAGGGCATTTGCTCCCATGTCACCCCTCCCAACCGCTTCATGGTGATGTTATATCCTGGGCGTGTATATATGTCCCGGGCGAGTATAGAGGAATGGACAATGGGCCGCAAACTGGGGGCAGCGAGATTCTAAAGTCGGGGTTTTAAGACTTGTAATAACGGCCCGGTGCGCATTAGTATTACCCCAGCCCTTCGCCCCTTATCTACACGATATTCGTACGCTACGGAGGACGACATGGCCGAACCTTTGAAGATCGATTCTCACATCCACTTATACAAGACGCCCGAGGAGGGAAAAGCCGCCAAGGAGGGGTACCAGATATGGGAGTACGGCCAGAGGGCCCCCGTCCGCTTCAGCCGGTACTCGGGCACGGTAGAGGATGCCCTTGAGGCCATGAAGACCGCCGGGGTTTCCAGGGCAGTGGTAGTGCACCTGTTCTCGGCCCTGGGGACCCGTGAGGAGGCGATAGCCCGCTTGCCCGAGGGGCTGGGTCGGGACGAAAAGGATAGAGCCATCCGGGAGATCGACGCCAGCCTGCCGGATCGGCTGAAGGAGTTCAACCGCTGGGGCTGCGATATCGTGAAGGACCACCCACAGCTCGTTTCCTACATCACCGCCGATGCCATCGCCCTGCCCGGCGAGGAGGGGGTGGCCCATATCCGGGACATGGTGGAGAACCACGGGGCCAGAGGGATAAAGATGCACGGTGCGGTGCAGGGGTTCTCCATGTCCGATGAGCGGATGTGGCCCGTCTATGGGGCCTGCCGGGAGATGGGGCTTCCCATCATCTGCCATTCCGGCCCGGACCGAGGTGGTGCCCACTACGCCGAGCCCCGGGCCTTCGGGCGGATGCTGGGGGAGTTCCCGGAACTGAAGGTGGTGCTGGCCCACATGGGTGGCGGAACCTGGCATCAGGCCCCGGAGATCGCCAAGACCTACCCCAACGCTTATTTCGATTGCTGCGAGATCATCGAGTGGACCGGGGGCACAGATGCCCCCACCGACCAGCAGCTAGCGCGGCTGATCAGTGACATCGGCCCCGAGAGGGTGATGATGGGCTCCGACTTTCCCTGGTACGACCTGGACCACTCGGTGGAACGGGTGATGGAGCTGCCCATCCTCTCGCAGGAGGAGAAGGAGGGTATCCTGGGGGCCAACGCCGTAGACATTTTGGGGTTATGAAAGTCGGTGCCCCGGGCCTGACATAGAGGGCCTGGGGCAGCGGGATATAGTTAACCCGCTCGTCCCCTCCATCCATCCAATAGGGAAGGGTCAGGAGATGCTTCGGCGGGCCAGGCTAGCCGACGGTCTGGGCCGGCTTCTCCATCCGGTAGAGGGTCAGGGCGTTCTCGCCCAGGATCTTCCGTTGATCGTCCTCAGACAGCGATGCGATCCGTTCCTTCACCTTGCGGACCGGATCGATATGACCCTCGGTGTGAGGCCAGTCGGAGCCCCACAGAAAACGGTCGGCACCCACGTGCTGGGCCATGGCGGCGATGCTGTTCTCGGTGGGCTCGGCGCTGATCCAGCACTGGCGCTTGAAATAGTCGCTGGGCTTCATGGTCAGCGGCATACCGCGGCCGAACTTCTCATAGTTGGCATCCATCTCGTCCAGCCAGTGGGATATCCAACCACACCCCACCTCCACCATCACCAGGCGTAACCCTGGGAACTTCTCGAAGACCCCATCGCACATCATAGAGGTGAAGCTGAGGAGGAAGTCACCGATGAGCATCGTCTCCACGAAGAAGGATGGGCCCAGGCCCTCATCCTCCGGATACAGGTGTCGGCCCACGTAGCTGGGATTGAACACGACGTGGAGAGTCACCGGCATCTGGAGTTCCTGGGCCGCGTTCCAGAAAGGATCGTAATATTCGTGGCCGTAACGGATGCCGTTGAGAGCGTGGGGACTTATGAAGACGCCTTTCATCCCCAACTTCGCTACCCTCTCAAGCTCCTTTACCCCTTCATTCACGTCCCGCACCGATACGTGGGCTATGGGGATGATACGCTCGCGCTGAGGCCTGCAGAAGTCCACCATCCAGTTGTTGTAGGCCCGGCAGTAGGCAGCCGATAGGGCAGCGTCTTCACACTCCCCCTCCCAACCCAGTCCCAGGGTGGGGTATAAGAAGGTGAAGTCCACGCCTTCCTGGTCCATGAACCTGATCCGCTCATGGGGGTCGATGGCCGCCGGAGTCAGGCGCGCCTGCTCCGAGTAAGGTTTGGTCGCGTTTTCTGCTTTCCATTCCAGGCTCTTACCGACCCCGGCCATTGACCCCAGGCCACCGCTGTATCCCGCGCTCACGAGCCCGTCTATATCCAGATACTCGAGGCCTTTTTCATCCCTGTTTATGCGCAAGGCCCTGTCCCTGAACTCCGGCTCCATGTACTCCACCCACATCTCCGCGGGTTCAAGAATGTGGCTGTCGGCGTCGACTATTCTTCCAGCGGTCATGTCCGATACCTCCTCCGGTATAGAGCGGGACGCAAATCGGTACAACTCGGCTCTATCGAGAGTATATAATTGAGTATCTAGGAGGTCAACGCGAGGTAAACCATGCTCAAACCAGGAACCCGGGCCCCGGACTTCGAGGCCCCGCAACACGACGGTTCTGCCTTCCACCTCTCTGAGTGGCTCGGGCGCCGGAACGTGGCGCTCTACTTCTACCTGAAGGACTTCACCCCCGGCTGAACCCGGGAAGCCCGCAGCCTCCGTGACGGATATGAGGCGATCCAAAAGCACGATGGACTGGTGGTCGGCATCAGCCGGGACCCGGTGGAGAGCCACCTAAGGTTCCACGAGTCGCTATCCCTGCCCTTCCCCCTGGTCTCTGATCCCGAGGGCCGGATCGCGGCGCTCTACGATGTCCGAAGGCGGCTGGGTCTGGGCACATCCCGTGTAACCTATCTCATCGACAAGAACGGCATCATAAGGAGAATCTTTCACCACGAGCTGAGGATAAAGAGGCACCTGAGGGATGTTATCAAGGGGCTGGCGGCCCTGGAGTCCGGCCCTTACCGATAGCCCGCCCAGGTTTCCCGCCGGGCCGTCATCCGCCATGACCTGCCTTAGCGTAGACGAAGTCCCGGATTGACTGAAAATATTGCTGGGGATCCACTGCCATGATGTCGTTATGGCCCGCTCCCTGGATGGTCACGAAGGTCTTATCGGTACTGCCCACGCCCTCGTACAGCTCCCTGGCCCTCTCTATCGGCACCAGGGTATCCTCGCCTCCATGGATGACCAGCAGAGGGATGTCGATGCTCTTGACCCGCGCCCAGTGTTGCCTGTCCAATTTGACGACCTCGGGACTTTTGCTCAGGCCCAGATAGTGCATCACCCCGGTTATGTTGGCCGATCCACTCTCCGCTATAAAACCTTCTAGCTGGTCCGAACAGCTGGCAGCCAGTTCCACTGCGCAGTAAGTGCCCACGGACCTTCCCAACACGTAGACGGCCCCGGTGTACCCCTGCTCCTTCAGTATCGTTTGAAAGGCCTGCAGAACGGCTACACTATCGGTCACCATGTTCGAGATGGTGGGTTTGCCTTCGCTCTTCCCATAGCCCCGAAACTCGGACACGAAAAGATTGACTCCAATACGGCTATACAGGGGGGCGATGTCGTCGTAGTCGGGGGCCACCTCTCCGTTGCCGTGGAAGAAGAGGATGGAGGGCGAGGCCTTGTCGCAGGGAAAGAAGCGCCCCGCCAAAACAGTCCCGTCTTCAGCAGCAAAGGTGTGGTCGGAGGCACCCGGGGGCGGGGGGCGGTCATCGGGCCGGGGGGAGAACGCGAACCGGAGGATCACGGGTACATCCAAGATGGTGTAGTCGGGACGTTCCAAAGGCGCTCCCTCGCGTGAAATTGATGGCAAGCCGTCCAATATTACGACAGATGGGCCTCCATCGCAACGTACGGAATAGCCCTATGAACGGGACCTGAAGAAGTATAGGCCCGTGCTGGTTTGCCAAAACAAAAACACCATCATTGCGACCAAAATCACCCCTCATCCTTCCAGGAATGGAAGGACCATGACCCAGACGAAACCGTTTAATAAGTCCCATAGATCGGGAAATGCCCCGACGCCAGTTGGGGCTGGGGGTTTGTCCCGACAAGTCGGGACCAAATCTAATTTCTTCCCCCTTCCTGGCCAGGAAGGGGGACAGGGGGATGGTCGAAAGTGCTATTAAACACTCTCACCGGGCATGGTTTGACAGCAATCAAAGGTGGGACTATGCTTCCCCTGTCCGTAGCAGCTTAACAACAGAAGAACTTGCTTCAGGTACCCCAGAGGTTTAATAGGGAAGGCGGTGTAATTCCGCCGCGGTTGCGCCACTGTAATCGGGGAGCCTGCCGGTTCTAGAGCCACTGTCCACTCCGTATTTCTTGAGAGGATGGGAAGGCGCCGGCAGAGCAACGATCCGAAAGTCAGGAGACCTGCCTGGAGGAGCGGATTCCTACTCTGCGCTCAACAGAGACGGCTCCATCGCGGCGATACACCCTAACCGATAGCATCATCGTATCCCGAGCCCCGGCACGAGTAGACCCGGGGCTTTCTCTTTGCCCTCGGGTGTCTACCCAGCTCGCTAACAGCAGCGCCTTTTCGTAGCTTTCGCTTCTCCGGCTGCCGTCCCGGCCCTCCCTTCGTACCCTGAGGCCTGGTTGCCACGGATAATCAGCTGCTCGAGGAGATTGCCGATGAAAAGGACATATAGGCGAATCAGCCCTAGTTTTCCAGCCGGGATATTTTTGGCTCTGGCCTTAACCCTGGTTATTGCTTTGGCGTGTGGAGGGGAGGCCGATACTCCCACCCCCGTCCTTTCGCCGACGGCAGTGCCAACCCTTGTTCCCAGCCCCATCACCGCGCCCGCACCGACAACGGCGCCCGTACCTACAACCGCGCCCGCACCTACAGCTACGTCTGTACCTACAGCTGCCCCCAGCCCCACCGCCACTCCTTCACCCTACCCATTGACCATTATGGGAAGCAACGGCAAGGCGGTTACCTTCACGGGGCCGCCGGAGCGCATCGTTGCTATCGACAGCGCCGCGGTGGAGGTCCTGTTTGCCATAGGTGAAGGGTCCCGGGTGGTTGGGACCCACGATTTCGTGACGTTTCCTCCGGAGACAGCCCAGGTCCAGAGGGTGGGGAGCGCCTTCGCCCTGAACCTGGAGCAGATCGCTATCCTGGAGCCGGACCTGATCTTCATCTTCTTTGAGTCCCCCGTGGCCGACCTGGAGACCCTGGGCGTTCCAGTCTTATACTCGGACCCACCGGCCGATCTTGGCGAGGTAGCCGATAACATACGGCTGTGGGGAGAGATAATCGGTGAGGTCGAGAAAGCCGATGGCCTGGCCCTGGAGTTCGAGGCCTCGATAGCGGAGATACAGGAAAGGCTTTCCCAGATATCCGAAGGCCCCAGGGTGTACCACGACGAGGCCCCCGGGCTCTGGACTACGGGCAGCGGGTCGTTGGCCGATCAGGTATATTCCTTCCTCAAGGCTGAGAACGTGTTCCGCGACATGGAGGGCTATGCCCAGATAAGCGCCGAAGAGCTGGTGGCACGGGACCCCCAGGTGATCATCAGTGTCCACGTTGAGGGGCCCGAGATATTTCGGGGTAATCCGGCGTTCTCGGGAATCTCCGCAGTGGTGAACGGCCGCCTGATAGCCATAGATGGGTCCCTTCTCGGCGTCCCCGGGCCCCGAGTGGTCCTGGGCATCCAGGAGATAGCCAAAGCCCTGTATCCAGACCTGTTCGAATAAGGAACCGTTAACCCTGAACATACGATAGGAGACACCCGATGCTAGAGGCTCAGAATACAGTCCCGCTCCCCCCTCAGGCCCGGGGCCGGTGTGATGCTAGGAGGCCCTAGTTGGGACTAGCTCGTAACCGGCGTCCTCCGCGGGAGGCTGTTCATCCGAGTCCAGGGGCCAGGCTCCTGTCCCTTCCCTATCTCTCCTCTCACCTGGCAGTGGCCTTGCTGGCCCTGGTGGTCATCGTTATCGTGGCCGGGGGCATCGGCTCCGTCTATATCCCTCCCCTGGACATGCTGAAGATCGTGGCGGACAAGGCCCCCCTTCTCAGCCTGGAGCACACCTGGCCCGAGAGCTGGGACACCATCATCTGGCAGATCCGTTTCCCTCGGGTGATACTGGCAGTCCTGGTGGGCGGCGCCCTGGCAATATCCGGGGCTACTTACCAGGGGCTGTTTCGGAACCCCATTGCCGATCCCTACCTGATAGGGGTTGCCTCGGGCGCGGGGCTGGGGGCGACCCTGCTTCTGGTAACCGAGCTGCCCATCTACTCCCACGGCTTAAGCCTATTGCCCATAGCCGCTTTTGCAGGTGGATTGCTGGCCGTGAGCATCGCCTACAGCATAGCCAGGCAGTCGGGAGGGCTGCCCTTGACCACCCTTATCCTGGCCGGCGTGGCCATCTCATCTCTGGCCAGCGCCGCCATCAGCCTCCTGATCATCAGGTCCGACCCGGATGTGAGGCCGGTGCTGGCCTGGCTCCTGGGGGGCTTCGGGGGCACTCAGTGGCGGGATGTGCAGATAGTGCTGCCATACCTGGTACCGGGCGTGGTGATAATGATAGCCTACTCCCGGATACTCAATCTGTTCCAGGTGGACGAGGACGAGGCCAGGCAGCTAGGGGTCAACGTAGAGCGCACTAAGCTGATCCTCATAGGAGCGGCATCCCTTACCACGGCCGCCGCGGTGTCGGTCAGCGGGCTCATCGGCTTCGTGGGACTGATAGCGCCCCACGCCGTCAGGCTCATCTGGCGGCACGATCACCGGGTCCTTCTCCCGTTGTCCATGATGGTGGGGGCAGGGTTCCTGGTCCTCTCTGATCTTGTAGCCCGCACCATCGTAAGCCCCAGCGAGCTTCCCGTCGGGGTGGTCACCGCATTCTGCGGTGGCCCCTTCTTTCTCTATCTCCTCCGTAGAAGAGGGAGGGTTACTCTATGACTGCGATCCTGAAGATGAAGGGGCTGGGTTTCTCTTACGGCTCCCGTGTTGTGCTCAATGGCCTCTCCCTGGCCGTCGAGGAAGGTGAGATGATGGGCCTGGTGGGCGCCAATGGGGCCGGGAAGACCACCCTATTGAGGCTGGTGAGCGGTGTCCTGAAGCCCCGGGAGGGCAGGGTGGAGCTGGCCGGGGTAGATCTCCCAGGACTGAGGCCCAGGGACCGGGCGAGGCTGGTGGCCGTGGTGCCACAGAGTCCCTCCGCGCCTCAGGGCTTCACTGCCCTGGAGTTGGTGTTGATGGGCCGGAACCCACACCTGGGGCTGTTGCAGTGGGAGGGGCCCAGGGACCTGGAGGCGTGCCGCCGGGCCATGGAACTGACCCTGACCTGGGACCTGGCCTCGCGGCCGTTATCGTCCCTCTCCGGTGGAGAGAGGCAGAGGGTATTCATAGCCCGGGCCCTGGCCCAGGAGGGCCGGCTTCTCCTGCTCGACGAGCCCACCGCCCATCTGGACATCGGTTACCAACCTGCCATTCTGGACATGATCGAGGAGATAAGGAAGGAGACTCGGATCACTGTGCTTGCTGCGATGCACGATCTCACCCTGGCGGCCCAGTACTGCCACCGTATTGCCATCCTTCACGAAGGGGCCATCTACGCCTTAGGCAAACCTGGAGATGTCCTCACACCCGAGAACGTGAGCGCCGCCTTCGGGGCCTCGGTGCACATCGGCGAGCATCCCGTGTACCACACCCCCGTGGTGCTTCCCCTGGGGAGGCGCGGGGATGACGGGTAATAACGAAGGGGACAGTCATGCCGGGTAAGGTGGTGATGGTCCAGGGGACCGCTTCCTCCGCGGGGAAGAGCACCCTGGTCGCTGCCCTCTGCCGTATCCTCAGGCAGGACGGCTGGAACGTGGCCCCGTTCAAGGCCCAGAACATGTCCCTCAACTCCTTCGTCACCGCAGACGGCAAGGAGATGGGCCGGGCCCAGGTAGTGCAGGCCGAGGCCGCAGTCGTCGAGCCCCACGTGGATATGAACCCTATCCTCCTGAAGCCGGAGGCAGACAACCGCTCCCAGGTGGTGGTCATGGGAGTGCCCATCGGAGGGCTCGACGCCGTGGAGTACTACTCCAGAAAGAAGTACATGTGGGCCAAGGTCACGGAGGCCCTTGACCGTCTGCGCTCTCGATACGACGTGGTCGTCATCGAGGGGGCGGGGAGCCCGGCGGAGATCAACCTGAAGGACAAAGACATCGTCAACATGGCGGTTGCCCGGTACTGCCGGGCGCCGGTGCTGCTGGTGGGGAACATAGACCTGGGTGGGGTCTTCGCCTCACTGGTGGGCACCCTGGAGCTGTTAGATCCCGAAGAGAGGGCCCTGGTCCGGGCCTTCGTCATCAACAAGTTCCGCGGCGATCTCTCCCTTCTCACCCCCGGCCTGACCTGGCTGGAGGAGCGGACCCGTATACCCGTCGCCGGCGTGGTGCCCTACTTCAAGGATATCCGCATCCCCGAAGAGGACTCCGTGCCCCTGGAGCGAAGGCTGCGAATGAAGGCCGGCGCCGGTTACCTCCTTGATATAGCGGTCATCGGATTTCCTCACATAGCCAACTTCGACGATTTCGATCCCCTGGAGCAAGAGTCCGGTATCCGACTGCGGTACGTCGAGCCCAATGACCATCTGGGCAACCCTGACCTGATCATTTTGCCAGGCACCAAGAGCACCATCGCCGATCTGGCATACCTGCGGGATACGGGCCTGGATAGAGAGATTGCAGCTCATGCCCGCTGCGGCGTTCCGGTGATAGGCATCTGCGGTGGCTACCAGATGCTGGGGAAGTGGATTCTGGACCCCCAGCACGTGGAGAGCGATCACTCCCGGGCCCAGGGCCTGGGGCTACTGCCCCTTACGACTGTGTTTACTCCTAACAAGTCCACTCATCAGATCCAGGGCCGGGTTGTCGAGGGACGGGGCATCTTGCGGGGGGCCTCGGGCCTGCCCTTGCAGGGTTACGAGATACACATGGGCCAGACGTCGGAGGAAGGGGAAAGCCCTCCCTTCGTCATTGAGGGGCGGTCTGGTAGCCCGGGGCAACATCCCGACGGCGCTCTGAATTCTGAGGGCAACATACTGGGGACGTATATCCACGGGTTGTTCCACAACGAAGGCCTTCGGCGGGCCATCCTCAGCGAGCTAGCCCGAAGGAAGGGTGTATGCCTGCCGCCCTGGACCCGGGTCTCTACCGTGGAGGAGGAGTACAACAGGCTGGCAGACCTGGTCCGGGGCAGTCTGGACATGGGCCTGGTCTATCGCATCATGGGGATCGATGGCACGTAGCGCCTTCGACAGGCGCCTGGAGGATGTTGTGGAGTCCGCCCTGACATGTCATCGGGAGGTGGCGCGCAAGTGGGTAGCCGGCGAGGCGG
>JADFJI010000322.1 GCA_022566235.1 Chloroflexota bacterium | reverse complement strand
TGGGAAACAAAGTTAAACCGCTGGTAAGGTTTATCAAAGCGTGGAAATTTTATCGGAACGTGCCAATCTCCTCATTTTACTTGGAGTTGCGGGTTACGAAGTATGCGTTGGGAGAACAATCAATCCTCTATTCGATTGACGTGAAAAACATACTGAAGAGGCTTTGGGACAATCAATTAGCAGCGATGCGGGACCCAATGGGTATCTCAGGCTACATATCCCCGTGCTCGACTGATGTTAAGAAGGACGAAGCCCTGTCAAAACTCGATACAGCCGTTACACGCGCAGAACACGCGCGTGACGCCGAATTCAGCGATAACATAGCTGGTGCTTTCATTTGGTGGGACCTTGTATTTGGCGGACATTTTCCGGCCTATTACTAGTTGTGTGAAGTGTGATGACTAACACCAGAGAACTCATCATCAAAGAAGCGAAGAAAGTGGAGGAAGACAGTGTATATTCCTCAAGAGGACACTTTGTCGCGGCGAGTTTTTGGGGAACATTACGTCTTGGGATAGGGATACCTACAGCGGTGTTATCAGCTACTGCTGGCGCTATTGCTTTGTCTCAGCTCGACAACAGTAATACCATCGCAGCAATTTTGGCGTTCACAGCTACAGCTCTAGTGGCATTAGCTACATTTTTAAATCCTGATCAGAGAGCAAACTCTCATCTTCATGCGGGTAATAGGTACAACGCGCTCAGGAACGAGGCTAGGATATTTTATGAAATTGAGGCTATGGCCCGCTCATCAGAACAAAAACGGATTGACAAGCTTAAAGAATTATCGAAGCGCCGGGATGACCTAAATGAAACCAGCCCCCAAATCTCGCGATTGGCATACAAAATTGCAAAGAGGCGCATTACTCGAGGTGAAGCAGATTATGATGTCGGCCAAGTATGAGTGAGTCAATCCGAGAGCAGGGGGCTTATCTGGCCCCGGGCCATCAGGCCCTCCAGAAGCTGGGCCACGCCGTCTCCCGACGCGGGCCTGACCACTAGATCGGCGGCGCTCTGCACCTCGGGTGGAGCGTTGCCCATGGCTACTCCCAGACCGGCCCAGCGGATCATGTCTACGTCGTTGAGGCTGTCTCCCACTGCCACCGTCTCCTCCCGGCGGACGTTTAATTGCCCGGCCAGGCGTTTTAGAGCCAGGGCCTTGCTGCCCTCGGGATGGCCTATCTCGCAGAGGTGGCTATAGGTCTTTATGATGGATAAGCAGGACCCTAGCCTGCTCCTCACGCGGTCCACGACCAGGTCTATCTGGTGGTCCTCTCCAGTGACCACCACCTTCGTAGGGGCCTCACGGACGTGCTCCGTCAGGTCTCCTACAGGGTCTGCCTCTATCTGGAGGGTATGCTCGTAGCTCTCTACCCTGGGGGTGCGGGCCCTGACGTAAAAGTGGTCCCGCACGAACACAAAGGGCGAAACCCCCGTCTCCTCGATCAGCCTGATGACCTGGTGGGCCAGGGGTAGGGGTATCGGCTTCTCCCAGAGCACCTCCTGGGTAACCGGGTCTCCGATTAACGCCCCCTGGTAGCAGATGATGGGCACGGTCAGGCCCAGTTGGGAGCAGAAGGGAAGGGTGGAGTTGAACATCCGGCCCGTGGCGATTGTAACCTCGGCGCCCATCTCTCTGACTTTCTTGACGGCTTCCTTGGTCTTGTCGGTCACGGGTGTGCCAGAGGCGCGATCGTGGAGGGTGCCGTCCAGGTCGAAGGCTATCAGTTTGTAACCCATCTCTTTACCTGATCAGTTCTTGGCTTTCGAAGTCGCAAAATATCTAGCCAACTCATCCCGCGAGAATGTAGGCATCTCTTCCTCACCGGCCCGGGACACGACCACCAGTCCGTCTTCTGAGGGCCTGATCTCGCCGATGTCGTGGGCCGCTATGCCCGACTCTTTCAGGGCGTCGAGAACGTCCGGTGCCTGGGTCGGGGACAGGGTCAGCACCAGCGATCCCGAGGCCAGCAGCCCCAGCGGGTCCAGGCCCAGGCATTCGCAGATCTCACGGGTCTCGGGCAGCACCGGAATCTGCTCCAGGTCCACCCGCATCCCCACTCCCGCTGCCCGGCCTATCTCCTGCAGGCCGGTTATCAGGCCCCCCTCCGTCGGGTCGTGCATGGAGTGCACCTTGGCACAGGCCCTTGCCCGAAACGCCTCGTCCAGTACGCTGATCCCGGGGTCGTAGAGATAGTCCCTTGCCCGCCGCAACGATTCACGGCTCATGCCTCGGGCCTCTAGGGCGACCGACGCTTCCCTTGCCAGGACCGCCGTTCCCTCGATGGCTATGCCCTTGGTCAGTATGATACGGTCGCCGACCCTGGCCCCGGAGGTGGGTGTGATCTCATCCCGCCTTGCCTCCCCCAGCATCGCCCCCACTATCAGGGGCCGGTCCAGGTCATAGGTGATCTCGGTATGTCCCCCTATCAAGGCTATGTCCAGGGAGCGGCACGCAGAGCCGATCTGATTGAATATCTCCTCCACATCTGCCTGCTCCATGCTCTCCGGGACAAGGAGGGTGGCCAGGAACCATCTGGGAACTGCGCCCGTGGCCGCGATGTCGTTGGCATTGACGTGGACCGAGTACCACCCGATATCGTCGGTAGCGAAGGTTATCGGGTCGGTCTTGACCACCAGCACCCTGTCGCCGTCCATTTTTATTACGGCAGCGTCTTCGCCCACCGCAGGCCCGATGAGGACCCGCTCATCGTGGATGGGTGCACCGGCCAGTAGCCGGTCTAGCAGGTCAGAGGGCAGCTTTCCTATTTCCATGAACGCTTGGGTCTAAGAGGTCGACAACAGGCGTCGATTCAGGCTGTTCGCACGGGAAATCATACCACACGGGTCTAAAGGATCGAGATGGATGGGGCCCCGGGCCGGCGGCCCGGTAATAGAGATGCCAGAGTTAATCGAATGGGACACGGTC
>JADFJI010000321.1 GCA_022566235.1 Chloroflexota bacterium | reverse complement strand
ATCAAGCAGGAGGAGTCCAGAGTGGGTTACCCCTTTGGCAGGGGGCCTGTCCCGACAAGTCGGGACCAGATTTATTTTTCTCCCCCTCTCCCTTAGCAAGGGAGAGGGGGACACAGGGGGTGTGGGTTCTGACAGAAGCCCTTGGGCACTCCCTTGCAACCATCCCTGGCAGGTGCTAATTTACCTAGTAGTCTAATCGACGGATATGCACAGGCGTGACCGGAGCCGTGTCATCGAGCTGGAGGGCTCAGGATAGCGATGGTTCTCAGATACAACCCTCGGGAGTTGGAAAAGAAGTGGCAGCAGAGGTGGGACGATGACAAGCTCTACGAGGCCAAACAGGACTCTTCTCGCCCCAAGTGGTACGAGCTCACCATGTACCCCTACACCTCCGGTAACCTGCACATAGGCCACTGGTATGCCATGGCCCCCGCCGATGCCCATGCCAGGTTCAAACGCATGCAGGGCTACAACGTCCTCCACCCCATGGGCTTCGATGCCTTCGGCCTCCCCGCTGAGAACGCTGCCATCAACCGCGGTATCCATCCTCACACCTGGACCATGGATAACGTGGAGAACATGCGGAGACAGCTCAGGAGAATGGGCGCCATCTATGATTGGGACAGGGAGGTCATCACCTCCCTCCCCGAATATTACAAGTGGACCCAGTGGCTCTTCCTTAAGCTGTATCACGCCGGCCTGGCATACCGGGCCGAGGCCCCTGCCAACTGGTGCCCCAATTGCCAGACAACCCTGGCTAACGAGCAGGTGCTGGACGACGGCACCTGTGAGCGGTGTCACACCGCCGTGACCCGCAAGGACCTGGAGCAGTGGTTCTTTCGCATCACCAGATACGCCGATGAGCTGCTGGACACCAGCAAGATCCAGTGGCCCGAGCGGATCAACGTCATGCAGGCCAACTGGATCGGCCGGAGCGAGGGTGCGGAGATCGCCTTCGGTATCGAGGAGTACGGACTGGATGAGAAGGAGATCAGGGTCTTCACCACCCGCCCCGATACTGTGTTCGGCGTCACCTTCATGGTCCTGGCCCCGGAGCACCCCCTGGTCCCTCTTCTCACCACCCCGGACCGGAAGGATGAGGTGGAGGCATACGTCGAGGCGGCGAGGCGTCAGTCAGAAATAGAGCGTCTCTCCACCGAGAAGGAGCAGACCGGCGTCTTTATCGGGGCGTACTGCACCAACAAGTTGAGTGGCGACAGGGTCCCCATATACATCGCCGACTACGCTCTCCTGACCTATGGAACGGGAGCTGTGATGGGGGTCCCGGCCCACGATACCCGGGATTTCTCATATGCCACCAGATACGACATCCTCATCAGGACGGTGATCGCCCCCGAGGGCTGGCGTGGCGATGATCTGGAGGAGGCATACCTGGAACCGGGCGTCATGGTTAACTCCGGCCCCTTCGATGGCCTTCCCAGCCAGGAGGGCAAACAGGCCGTCATCAAGGCAATGGAGGAGCAGGGCATAGGGAGCGGGACCGTCTCTTATCGCTTGCGGGACTGGCTCATATCGAGGCAGCGGTACTGGGGCGCACCCATCCCCATGGTCTACTGCCAGAAGTGCGGTGTCGTGGCCGTGCCCGAGGAGGACCTGCCCGTCCTTCTGCCCGAGGACGCAGAGTTCAGGCCCACGGGGGAGTCGCCCCTCACATATCACCAGGAGTTCGCCAACACCACCTGCCCCGAGTGCGGCTCCCCGGCGCGGCGGGAAACCGACACCATGGATACCTTCATGTGTTCCTCCTGGTACTTTCTCAGATTCGCCTCGCCCAAGGCCGACAACGCTCCCTTCAGGCCCGAGGACCTGAAGTACTGGCTTCCCGTCGACCAGTATACCGGCGGCGCCGAGCACGCCGTGATGCACCTGCTGTACGCCCGGTTCTTCGTCAAGGCCCTGAGGGATATCGGGCTGCTGGACTTCGACGAGCCGTTCTTAAGGCTGTTCAACCAGGGCACCATCATCAACGAGCGCCAGAAGATGAGCAAGTCCCGGGGGAACGTCATCACCCCGGACGAATACGTCGACTCCCTGGGCGCAGATGTGATCAGGGCCTATCTCATGTTCATCGGGCCCTGGGACCAGGGTGGCGAGTGGGTGGACCAGGGCATAAACGGCATCACCCGCTGGTACAACAGGGTGTGGGACATGGTGTTGAGGGACGAGGCGGAGCTGGACGGCCGGCCCACGGACGACGATTCGGTCGTGCAGACCCGCCACCTGCTGCACAAGACCATCAAGAAGGTGACCCAGGACCTGGAAGGGTTCCGCTTCAACACCACCCTGGCCTCGTTAATGTCGTTCACCAACCACCTGGGCAAGGTGTGGGAGGACGGGTCGGTGAACTCGGGCGTCTGGCGAGAGTCTATCAAGGTGTTCCTGCTCCTTCTGGCCCCAATCGCACCCCACCTGGCCGAGGAGATGTGGAGCCTCAAGGGCTACTCTTACAGCATCCACAATCAGCCCTTTCCGAAGTGGGACGAGGCCCTGGCGGCGGAGAAGGAGATCACCCTTGTCCTTCAGGTAAACGGCAAGGTCAGGGACCGGGTCACGGTGCCCGCCTCCGTTACCGAGGAGGAGGCCAAAGAGCTGGCTATGACCAGCGACCGGGTTAAGACTCACCTGAAGGGCAGAAAACCCAGCAGGGTGATCTACGTTCCGGGCCGGCTAGTCAACATCGTGGCCCGTTAGCCGGGCCTCCCCCAGCCTGTGCACATTCAATAAGCTCCCCCAAACAGGGAATGCGGAGGGGTGGAGCCTCCGCTCGTGGTGAGCTTGTCGAACCATGCCGGGGGCCTTGAGGGCAGGGCTCTGGCGGGGGAGCTTCAGGGCCACACCCTTCCCGTCCATTCCGGGAACAGGCAAAGGGCACAGCCCCTTGCCTGTGGGTTATAGGAGCCGGTCCTGCCTGTCATCGAAGGGAGCCCGGCG
>JADFJI010000021.1 GCA_022566235.1 Chloroflexota bacterium | reverse complement strand
AGCACAGTTGTCCCAGGTGATCTTGCGCTTGGATTCCTCGGACACCCCCTCCATGGAGAGGAAAATGTTGGTGGCCTCGGGGTAGGCGCAGTCAGCGTGGGGGTAGTCGGTGGTGAAGACCAGGTAGTCGTCCCCGAACCGCTTGATGACGTCGGTCACCAGGTACTCGTCCACGTCCACGGAGATGAAGCACTGGCGTAAGAAATACTCGCTGGGCTTCAGGGAGAGGTTGATCACCCCTTCAAGCCCCTCGTAAAGCTCGTACCGCTCGTCGAGACGGTAGAGGAGCCAGGGGAGCCAGCTGCAGTTGCCCTCCAGAAAGGCTACCTTCATCTTGGGAAAGCGCTCCAGGATGCCGCCCGCGGTCATGTAGACTGTGGCCAGCAGCTGCTCCATGGGCTGGTCGAAGGTCTCGACCAGCCAGGTGAGGCCGCTTAGACTGGCGAACCGATTGGACCAGTGGGGCTGATTGGGAGAGAAGCTTGGGTGGAAGCAGATGGGCACATTCAGGTCCTGGGCCTCGGACCAGACGGGGTCGAAATAGCTCTCGGGGAGCTGACGCCCCAGGGCCGGCTCGGGGGTTAGGCAGGCGCCCACGTGGCCCAGCTCCGTGACTATTCGACGGACCTCCGTGGCCGCAAGCTGGGCATCGTGAAGGGTGATGAGGCCGGCGGCCTTCATCCGGGACGGGGCTTCCTTGCAGAAGTCGGTGATCCAGTCGTTCCAGGCCCGATTGATGTCATTGGCGTACTCGGGCTCGTGGTCATCGTCGGTGTGGAGGGGCACGGTGCGGAAGAGCACCGCCACGTCTATTCCCTCCATGTCCATGGCCTGGACCTGGGACACGGGATCG
Source organism: Chloroflexota bacterium (assembly GCA_022566235.1). Classification (GTDB taxonomy): domain Bacteria; phylum Chloroflexota; class Dehalococcoidia; order Plut-88900; family Plut-88900; genus JACZVB01. Next base: position 13,407 of record JADFJI010000021.1, on the reverse strand, counting down.
AAGTTTCGGTCACTGCCTATGGTGAATCGGGGGGCCATTTTACCGCCCAGATTGGGGAAGTTGGAGACCTGGGTGTTACGGACCCGGCTGCCGTCGGCAGTGGTATAAGGCACCGAATCATACGGTCCGGGTCGGGTCCCCCTGGGAATGCGGTCTCCCCACTTGGGGTCCATATAGTTAAGGTAAAGATCGCCAGGCTCCATGACGTGCAGGTCCGAGTCCAGGACTCTATAGCCGTTTCTGCCCATTATCGCCCTCCTCTTGGTTACTCAACGCGCTCTAAGGCTGGTATCCAATCTCGCTCGGGGCCATCAAGATCGCGCAAAGAGCTGTGGTTTTGATAGGTAACACGAAGTTTAATCAAGGGGATACGCCAGGTCAACCTGAGTGTTTTGACGCAAGCTGGTTACAGGGCCGAGGATTAGACCGAGGTGTCCGGCCCTATGGCCTCTAACCCGGCCTTGACCCTGGCCAGAAAGGCTACGGCCACACTCCCGTCCAGGGTCCGGTGGTCGAATGAGAAGCAGATGTTCATTATCGATCTGATGGCGATAGCGTCGCCTACCACCACGGGGCGCTTGATCACGGCCTCGGAGGTGATGATCCCCGCCTGAGGGGGATTGATAATGGGAGCGCTCAGCACCGAGCCTAACGCTCCAGTGTTATTTACCGTGAAGGTCCCGCCCTGGACGTCTCCGGGCGTGAGCCTGTTCCCTCGGGCCTTCTCCGCAAGCTCATGGACCTCTCTTGCCAGGTTCACGACGCTCTTTTTGTCCGCCCTCCGGACCACTGGGACGATCAGCCCCTCGTCCCGGGCCACGGCGATGCCTAGGTTGATCTCCTTCTTGAGGATTATCTTCTCTTCCGCCCAGACGGAGTTGACCATGGGGTAGGCGCCGAGGGCGCCGGCCACCGCCTGGAGGACGAAGGGCAGGTAGGTGAGGTTTATCCCCTCCCGCCGCCGGAACTCATCCTTGTTCCCCTTTACCAGGGCCACGAGCCCCGAGACGTCGGCCTCCATCATGGTCCAGGCGTGGGGAATCTGCTGGACGCTCTGAAGCATCCTCTTAGCGATGGCCTGTCGGACCGGGCCTACGGCCAGCTCATCATCTTTTACGGCCGGGGCCTCCTCGACCGCGGGTGGAGAGGGTCTCTCGTCCACGATGCGGAGAATGTCGGCCTTGGATATCCGGCCCCCGGCCCCGGTGCCCCGGACATCCGCCAGGTCGACGCCGTGCTCCCGGGCCAGCCTCAGGACCAGGGGCGAGTAGCGCTTCTCTCTTTTGTCCCGGGGCGGCGGGGTGGCTTCGACGGGTCCAGGTGTCACTACCGGCTGTGCTGGTGAGAGGCCAGGGGCCCTGGGCGCGACTTCAACTGCCGGGGCCTCACCATCGGTGTTAAGGATGGCTATCGGGGTGCCGATGGTCACCGTTTCACCCTCGGGCACCAGTATCTCTCCCATGATGCCGGCCGCGGGGGAAGGCAGCTCTATGTTCACCTTGTCGGTGATGATCTCGGCGATAGACTCATACCGCTCCACGGGGTCGCCCGGCTTCTTGAGCCACCTGCCGATAGTGCCTTCCACCACCGTCTCGGCAACCTCGGGCATGGTCACGGTTATGGTCATTGTGTTGGACCCCTCACCCTCATTTGTGCCTAAGGCGGGCTCAGGACAGCCCCAGAACCCCCGGCATGGTTCGACAAGCTCACCACGAGCGGGGGCGCCGCCCCTCTGTACTCCCCATATTTCATCAACCTGCTAGTGGCTAGTTCGATAAATAACGTTCGTTTTTGTCACCCTTGAGTCCCGATAAAATCGGGACGAAGGGTCTAGGTTCTTCGCACCGACAGGCCCCTAGTATCGGGACAGATCGGAACTCAGAGTGGCACAGTACTTTAGGGACTGAGCTCTAGAAGCGGACTCAGTAGGCGGCCAGGGTGCGCAGGGCATCGGCTATCTTTTCAGGGTTAGGAAGACAGTTGAACTCCATGGAGGGGTGGAAGGGCATGGAAGGGATGTCGGGTGAGGCCACCCTCATCACGGGCCCGTCCAGGTATTCGAAGGCCTCTGAGGCCAGGATGGCCGACAGCTCGGCCCCGTATCCCAGGGTCAGGTTGTCCTCGTAGACTATCAGGGCCTTGCCGGTCTTTTTCACCGATGAAAGGACCGTTTCCTTATCCAGGGGCAGCAGGGTCCGCAGGTCGATCACCTCTACGCCGACCCCCTCCTTATCCAGCACCTCGGCGGCCTCCAGGGCGTAGTGGACCATCAGCCCGTATGCCACCACCGTGATATCAGACCCCTCCCTCTTCACATCGGCCTGGCCCAGGGGCACCGTGAAGTCGCCGTCGGGCACCTCGCCCTTTATCAGGCGGTAGGTGCGTTTGTGCTCCAGGAATATGACCGGGTCCTCGCTCCTGATGCTGGACTTTATCAGGCCCTTGGCGTCGTAAGGGGTAGAGGGCGCCACTACCACCAGGCCGGGTATGTGGGCAAACTGGACCTCTATGCTCTGGGAGTGATAAAGGCCGCCGTGGACACCCGCTCCCCAGGGGGCGCGGACCACGATGGGACATCCATACGCCCCGGCGGAGCGGTAGCGAAACTTGGCCGCCTCGCTGACGATCTGGTCGTATGCTGAGAAGATGAAGTCGGCGAACTGGATCTCGGCGATGGGGAGCATCCCGTTGATGGCCATGCCTATGGCTATGCCCACGATTCCGGTCTCGGCCAGGGGCATATCGATGATCCGTTCCTCGCCGAACCGGGCCAGGAACCCCTCGGTGGCCCGGAAGGCCCCACCCATAATGCCCACGTCCTCGCCGAGTATGACCACCCGGTCATCCCTCTCCATCTCCTCCGCCATCCCCTCTCGGACGGCCTCAAGGACAGTCTTTACAGCCATATCACCTTCAGCCTTCTGAGTAGACCTGGCCGGACGCATCCTCGGGGTGAGGGTCCGGGCTGGCCTCTGCCTGGGTCATCGCCTCGTCCAGGGTTCGATCTACCTCTTCCCGAATCTGGAGATCCTCTACCTCATCAAGCACGGAAGAATTGAGGAGCTGCTCTTGGAAGCGGATTACAGGGTCGTGGGCCCGCTCTCCCTCCAAGTCCTCGGGCGTCCTGTAGCGAGTTTGATCATCGTTGCTGCTGTGAGAGCTAAACCGGAATACCTTGGCCTCTATCAGGGTGGGCCCCTGTCCCTGCCTGGCCCTGGCCGCCGCCTCCCGGGTGACCCGGTATACCTCCAGCACATCGGTGCCATCGACGCTCAGCCCCGGGAATCCGTACCCGTCGGCTTTGCTGGCCACATCCTGGACAACCATCTGCTTGGTCTGAGGGACCGATATCGCCCACCCGTTGTTCTCGCAGAAGAAGATGACGGGAAGGCGGTGGATGCCGGCGAAGTTCAAGGCTTCATGGAAGTCTCCCTTGCTGGTGGCCCCCTCCCCGAAGTAGACGATGGTGACCGCATCCTCGCCCCGATATCTGGAGGCATAGGCTGTGCCCACTCCATGAGGTATCTGGGTGCCCACAACGCTGGAGCCGCTAACGATGTTCAGGTCCCTGCGGCTGTAATGGCCCGGGAGTTGTCGGCCGGCGCTGTACGGATCGGCCCTCTTTCCCAGGGCGTGAAGAAAGATGTCCAGGGGCGGCGACCCCGCGGCCAGGGCCACTCCCAGGTCCCGATAGTAGGGGATGAAGATATCGTGGCCCCGCCTCATGGCGTAGACGCTACCGATCTGAGCGGCCTCGTGGCCCTCACAGGACACCAGGAAATACACCTTTCCCAGGCGTCCCAGGATCCACAGCCTTTCGGAGACGGCTCGGGCCATCAACATGTCCCGATACATCCCCAGAACCTCATCCCGGGTGAGTCCCAGCTCCTCCAGGGGTATCTGCAGATCGGCCTTGTACCTGGTTGTGGCCATCTGGCGTCTCCCTCCCTAACCCTTCTCCAGGCTCAGGTTAGCATCCAACAATTAACCCCGTCAACATTGAGATGCCCGGCACAAACCATTAGATTCTCCATAGTATTATAAACGGTATCAGGCGTCCTAAACGTCCACTCGCGTTGCAAGGCCGCGGTAAATGATATATCCTGTGCCGTGCTGCCCCGGGGCTTGATGTCGGGAAAAGCGCTCCGGGTCGTTCTAATCGCACAACCACTCATTTCGTTTCAACCTTGGACATCGAGGCTCGGGCCTCACCTGGAGGCTAGAGGAGGAGATAATGAAAGCGATCGTCTTCGAGGAGCATGGTGACGTTGGCAAGCTCCAGTACAAGGATGTACCCGAGCCCAAAATCGGTCCCAACGAAGCCCTGATCAAGATCAAGGCCGCCGGTTGCAACTACAACGACATCTGGGCTCGAAAGGGACTGCCCGGCATGGAGATAATCATGCCCCATGTATCCGGGAGCGACGCTGCCGGTGAGGTGGTAGAGGTTGGTAGCGAGGTGAAGAGCGTCAAGGTGGGGGACGAGGTGATGGTCCACCCCGGAATCAGCTGCCGTACCTGCGAGGCATGCACCAGCGGGCAGGAGTTCTTTTGCAGGCAGTACAGGATATGGGGTTTTCAGACCGGGCCCCTGGACGGCGCCGACGCCGAATACGGCAGGTTGCCAGAGGTAAACCTGATCCCAAAACCCTCTCAGATCAGCTTTGAGGAGGCCGCTACCCTGCCATTGACCCTGATGACGGTATGGAGAATGCTGGTCACCCGGGCCCGGATCCAGGCAGGGGACTACGTGCTGATCTGGGGTGGGGCCGGAGGGCTGGGCTCCATGGCTATCCAGGTCTGTAACCTGTTCGGGGCCAGGGGCATCGCAGTCGTGGGTTCCGACAAGAAAGCCAAGTACGCCAAGGACCTGGGTGCCTTCGAGGCGATCAATCGTAACTCGCAGAGCGTTAGAGACGAGGTCAAACGGATCACCAATCGCGCGGGCGCGGACATCGTCTTCGAGCACACTGGAGAGGCCACCTGGAAGGACAGCATCGCCGCCCTCAAGCGAGGAGGGACCCTGGTCACCTGTGGGGCCACCAGCGGGTTTATAGGCCAGACCGACATCCGCTTCCTGTGGAACAAGCAGATGAACTTCTACGGCTCCCATATGGGGAGCAAAGGAGAGCTGCTCCAGGCCATGAAGTTCGTTCACAGCGGACAGATCAAACCCCTCATGTCCGAGGCCTTCGCCCTGAAGGATGCATCTAAGGCCCAAAAAGTGATGGAGGATGGCGAGGTGATGGGCAAGCTGGCCCTGGTCCCCGACCATGCCTAACGCTGCATCAAGCAGTCAGGGATAGGAGCTAGCTAAAAGCCGCTCTGTCGCTTGACACGCCCTGGTCCTGTCACCTTTGGTCTGGGCACCATAACCAATAGGGAAATATCAAAAACATGACAGCCCTCTTGCGAAGCCTCCTCTTCGTCCCGGCCATCCGGGAGCGTTTCATAGAAAAGGCGCCCCAGGCAGGGGCCGACCTCATCTGCCTGGACCTGGAGGACTCGGTGCCCGCCGGCGAGAAGGCCAGGGGCCGGCAGATGGCCCGGGACGCGATGCCCCAAATGGAGCGGACCGGATACATGATGTCGGTACGGGTCAACTCCCTTCAGTCGGGGCTGATCGAGGAGGACCTGGACGCCGTGGTGATACCGGAGCTGGAGGCGATAGGTCTTCCTAAGGCCGAGGACGCTGAAATCATCCAGCAGGTGGACCACTACCTCACCCTGCTGGAAAAGACCCGGGGCATTCCTACGGGCCAGGTCAAGATCCTGCCCTGGATCGAATCGGCCCGGGGGCTTGTCAACGCCTATAGCATCTGCACCGCCTCTGCCAGGGTGCTGGGGGCGTCGGTGGGGGGCGAGGACCTGACCGCCGATATGGGGACTGAGCGGACCCGGGCCGGCAAAGAGATAGAGTACGCCAGGAGCGTGGTGGTCACCGCTGCCGCGGCCGCGGGGGTGGCGTCCCTTGACACGGTCTTTATCGATTTCAAGGATGCCGAAGGCTTCAGGATAGACACCATCTTCGGCAAGAGCATCGGCTTCAAGGGCCGGTACTGCATCCATCCATCCCAGGTGGAGCTAGTGAACCAGCTATACCGCCCCTCGGACCGGGAGGTGGAATATGCTCGGAAGGTGGTGGAGTCCTATCAGGAGGGAACGGCAAGGGGCCTGGGAGCCGTCAGCCTGGACGGAGTCATGGTGGACAAACCCGTCTATGAGAGGGCTCTTTCGCTTCTTAAGCGCCTCGATGCCATAGAGGGCAGCAAAGCACCCTGGCACCCTGATAGCACTATTGCCTAACGCCGGCGCGGTTTCGCTATCGGGCCAATGGCCCTGGAAATAGCTGCTGCCGCCCGCATTACCCCGGCCAGACCCCCAGATCCCCTAGTGCCCCTTCCGGTCCTTTGACCAACTACTGGGGGAAGACCCAGGGCCGAGGCGGTCCTACCCCACCATCCGTCCAACCGAGAGGGTTGCCGGTGATGAGCCTGCCCCAGGAGAGAGGCCCGAAACCGTTGTACGTCGGTGCCCCTGATGAAGGCCCCCGCGACCAGGGCCGAGGCGGTCAATGGAGCGGGGATGAGGGACATGGCGTCCCGGATAATTCTAGGAGCCATTCTCAGGTGCTGGGCCGGATTATGGAACATCAGGTTGCCGTCCATCATTGCGATCTCCCTCAGGGAGCCGGCCCCCGGGACGAACCTTGCTGCCCCGCCAATCCAGGTCTGCAGGGTCCTGGAGATATCGCCTCTGAGAGCTTCCCGGCCCGTGGAGTAGGCCACGGCTCCCGCGGGGAATGACGGCACATCCATGCTCATGATACCTACGGCCTTGGTCCACGCACCAGTCCAGCCACCGCGGCCCCTGTGACGGAGCAACTGGTGTACAGGCAAGTCAGCTGTACCCTCGAAACTGGGCCGGATCAGACGGGGAAGCACGTACATCAGGCCAGGCTGCATTATCATGGAGATCCCACTGGCCTTTTTGGCAAGCAGGCCGGCCAGCCCGGCGGCGCTCAGGGCCGAGGCCACGTCCCATGCAAGACCGGACACCTTTGGCTGATCCCCCGAGACCCTGTCCAGAGAGTCGGCCCACCGCCTCCCAGCGGGCTTCGACAGCGGGTCCGAGTGGTCTGAGAATACGGAGTCCAGAATCTGGGCCAGGTAGAGTGTCCAGAGTCGGGTTCGCATGATAGATTCCTCTACGAGCAGATATCCACGGCTGTAAGGGCCAGGACCTGGCTGCACAGGACCATCTCGTCTATGTCCGAGTAGTCGTTGCCGTAGGACCCTCCCCCGGGGCCGTAGATGGGGGCCGGGATCCCCGCCAGCCAGAGGTGAGCGTCGTCGTCTCCATAGCGGGCCGATATATCCGATGGTGGTCGGCCCACACCCTTGGGGTCGCGGCCTGTGACTTTCTTATAGCAGGAGGCCAGGGTCTGGACGATCTCCTCCTCCACCGCCATGTCCATGGGCGGATGATCGATGATCCAGGTGTTGAACTTCCTCTCGATGGGATGGACCAGTTCATACTCGAAATCCGGGTCCTCCCGGCGGAGCCGGTCCAGTGTCCCCTCCAGGTCGGCCCTGATGGTTTCGGCGGTCATGCCCGGCACGGTGCTCACGGCTATGAAGGCGGTACACAGATCGCAGTTGCGGCTGACGGAGCGGAGGTCGTAGCCCTCGCCCCTCCCCCCTATTATGGACCCCACTTTGAGCCAGGGCAGACCCTGGAATTCCCAGGGCTGGTGGGTCAGGCTGGTATCGTATATGGCGTCTATCGCCTTCATCATCTTGGGGATCGCGTCTACTCCGGTGAGGTCATCCCCTTCCGGGTGCCGGCCCTTGACGTGAAGGGAGAACTTTGACATGCCTCCGTGTTTGGTAACTACGTGATGGGCGCCGTAGGGCTCCGTCACCACGGCCACATCGGTCTTGTACCCGTGGTCGATGAGGTATTTTGTCCCCAGCCCTCCCTGAAGCTCCGCCAGGACGCAGGCGACCACGATATCTCCCCGGAGCCTCACCCCCGACTTTCTTATAGCGTCGGCGGCGTGGATCATGGAGGCGACGCCGCTTTTCATGTTGCGTATCCCGGCCCCGTGCAGCCTGTTACCCTCCACCCACGGCTCGTAGGGGTTTCGGGTCCAACCCGCGGCCAGCGGATTGCTGTCCAGGTGGCCGTTGAACATGATGCTGCGGCCTCCGCCCGAGCCTTTGAGTGTGGCCACCGTCTGGAACCAGCCCCGCTCCACCTCCTGGAGCTCCACGTCGAAGCCCAAGTCCTTGAGATATTCGGCGACCCAGCGAGCGACGGGGGTCTCCTCCCCGATGGGGCTGGGTATGCGCACCAGGGACTTTCCCAGCTCCACCAGCTCGTTCCGGTCGATGTGCTCCAGTATCTCTTTATCCGCAGTCTGTTCAGCCATGACCATACACCCCGACAGGTTGATCCAACTTACGCGCCTCCATCTTGAGGCGTATGAAATTCCATCCCTTAGTTAATGAAGGGACTTAAATAACCCCTTCCCTCTTGAATCCTTCCACTTCCTCTGGTGAGTAATCCAGCAAGCCGGTCAGGACCTCCTGATTATGCTGGCCCAGCAGGGGTGCGGGGTTGAAGGTCTCATTCTCGGTCTGGGTCATCTTGATTGGACTGCCCGCAGACTTGTACTTGCCGCTTACCGGGTGGTCCTGCTCCACCACCATCTTCCGGTGGAGCACCTGGGGATTGGAGAGGGCCTCGGCTAAATTGTTCACCTTGGCGCTTGGCACCTGCCCTTCGTCTAGAGCCTCCGCCCACTCCTCGGGCCCTCTGGTGGCGAAGGCCTTTGCCAATATCTCATCCAGCTCGGCCTTATGTTTGATCCGCAACTCCGGGGTAGCGAATCTCGGGTCGCAGGGCAGGTCGCCGAAGCCATCTAATCGGGAGATGACCTGGGCCAGGTTCTCGTAGAACTTCTGGGTAGGGCAGCTTATCTGGAAGTAGGAGCCGTCCCGGGTCTGAAAGGCGCCGATGGGGACGTTGGTCTCGTGACTGGAGCCAATGGGCTGCGGTACCTTCCCCGAGACCAGAAAAAGCTGTCCGACGTGGGCCTGGAGGGCTATCTGCACATCCAGAAGGCTGATGGATATCTCCTGCCCCAGTCCCGTCTGCTCCCGAGCGTAGAGGGCTGCCAGCACCCCCTGAACGGCGTAAAGTCCGCCTCCCAAGTCGCCCATGGGAAACCCCTGCAGGGCCGGGGGGCCCCCCTTGAACCCGGTCACCGACATCGCCCCGCCCATGGCCTGGATCATACCGTCGAAGGCCGGCCTATCCTTTAGGGGCCCGCTGGTGCCGAAGCCCGATATGGAGCAGTAGATTATCCTGGGGTACATCTCCTTGAGGGCCCCATAGTCCAGTCCCAGTCGGTCCATCACCCCGGGCCGGAAGTTCTCATAGACCACGTCGGAGACCCGGACCAGCTTGCGAAAGATCTCTTTACCCTTCTCGCTCTTGAGGTTCAGGGTCAGGCCCTTCTTGTTTCGATTCATGCCCAGGAAGTAGGCGCTCTCTCCCTTCAGGAAATAGGGGGGAAACCGGCGGCTGGAATCGCCGACGCCGGGCTGCTCTATCTTGAGCACCTCGGCCCCCAGGTCGCCAAAGATTCGGGAGCCGAAGGGGCCGGCCAGGGCCTGGCTCAGGTCCAGGACCCTTACCCCGGATAGGGGCAGGGCGGCGGCCCCGGGACTTACCTGCATCTCGGGGTTATGGGGTTGGCCCGCCATTTTCCTTCTCCTCGGCTATCATCGCCTTGACCTCCTGCCACAGCTCCTCCTGCTGAGAGGGAGAAAGCTCTCTGAGCTCTATTCCCCGGTCGCGGCAGAGCCTCTCCATACCCGAGAAGCGAAGATAGAACTTCCGATTGGACATTCGCAGGGCCGCCTCCAGGTCCAGGCCCAGCTTTCGCCCCACGTTGACTAGGGTTGTGAGAACGTCCCCCATCTCCTCCTCCTGTTCCTCCCTGGACCCGGCCTCCTGGAACTCGGCCACCTCCTCCGTCAGTTTGTCCATCACCCCGTCAACGTCCGCCCAGTCGAAGCCGGCGTTAGCCGCCCGGCGGTGTATCGAGTGGCTGTAGGCCAGGGCGGGCATCTGTTGAGGCACCCCCTCCAGGACCGACTTCCTCCCCATCTCCTTCTTCTTGATTGCTTCCCAGTTAGTCTCCACCTCGCCGGCGGTGGAGACGTGGTGGTCCCCGAAGACGTGGGGATGGCGTCGGATCAGCTTGCGCACCAGTCCCGCCACCACATCGTCGATGGTGAACTCCCCAGCTTCGGCAGCGATCTGAGAATGGAGGAGCACCTGCAGCAATACGTCTCCCAGCTCATCCCTCAGTTTCTCGGGTTCGCCCTGGTCCAGGGCCTGGAGGGCCTCGTAGCACTCCTCCAACAGGTAGCCCCTGATAGACTGGTGGGTCTGTTCCCTGTCCCAGGGACATCCCTCCGGAGAGCGAAGCTGGGCTACTATCCGGGTCAGGGTATCGAAAGTGGGCAGGTCTCCGTTACTAGACAATGGAGCACCCCGCTGGGGCTTGAATGGGACTGCAGGGTGATTATACCCAGGGCCCCATTCCTTGACAAGGCGGAAATCGGCTACTTAACATGAGAGGGTGACGACTGTAAGGTGTCGAGGAACCTGACATGACTCAGGCGATATCCCAACTGCCAGCACGGCAGCAGCTATCCCTTCGCCTGGCCCTGGCGCTGGGAAGCATCCTCGCTGTCCTGGCGATACTTGTGCTGCTCACCACCAGCAGCGTCAGGTTCGCCATCAACGCCGGTGCGCTCTACGAATATGATTTCGACCAGTACGACATCAGCCTTCGGACCGGGATTCCCAGGCCCGAGCTTACCAGAATCGGCGCCGAGATCAGGGACTATTTCAACAACGACGAGGAGTTCATCGACCCTCGGGCCACCATCTACGGCGAGGAGCGCCAGCTATTCACCCAGCGCGAGATCATCCACATGAAAGACGTGAAGGGCCTGATACAAAAGGTCTACCTGTTGCAGTGGATCAGCCTGGGATACCTGTTGGGGTATGCAGCCCTCTACGCCGCATTTCGCAGAGGGGCCGCGCTGACCCTGCTGGCCAGAAGGGCCCTCTGGGGCGGGGGCGGCACCCTGGTGGCGATACTGGCCATCGGCCTCGTGGCACTGGTAGCCTTCGATGCCCTCTTCCTGAAGTTCCACCAGCTGGGGTTCTCCAACGATTTCTGGCAGCTAGACCCCAGGGTCCACAACCTCAGCGCCATGTTTCCCGAGAGCTTCTTCCTGGACGCCACCATCTTCGTGGCTCTGATGACCATAGGCCAGGCCCTGCTGCTGGTTGCAGTGGGTGGAGGATACTCGTGGCTGAGGCGTCGGGGCCGCCAGGGGGATGAGGAGGGGGCCGGGGCCCTTACCCCGGGCCTGGAATCTCAGGCCACTACCCCCTAGGCGCTGGGCGTCCCACCCATTAAAAAGTAAGGGGCCGCCCCTACTGGTAGGGGCGGCCCCTTTATCCTTCTCGCTCATCGATCGACGCTAATTACACCCACACCCGGTGGGACCGCAGCCCCCTCAGGTGGGTCCCGCGGCTGCCATCGGTACGGGGCTGCCGCTGCTCCCCGTGGTAAAGGAGGCGAAGACAGACAGCACCCTCTGGGCCCCGTTGTTGCACGATGGGCAGGTCACAGGCTCATCGGCCTGGCTCATGCGGCGCAACAGGTCGAACTGGTTCCCACAACCAGGACATTTATATTCGTAAACAGGCATGACATCCTCCTGCCACTCTCGCCCATCGCCTCTGGCCTCTCAAGGGAAGTAAGAACGGTATTAACCCGGTGAGAATCAGAGAGAGTGTAACGTGCTAGGCCGAGAGCGCTTCGACGACGTCTTTTATTTTTCCTGGCCCTTCTGTCGTCAGCGCACCGACTATTTTGGCGACGTTCGGGTGCTCCAATCCCGATACGAGGAAGGTCCACCGCCACGCGCGCTGGGTCTTCGTCGTGATCTCCTCTTTCTCCGCAGCCGTGAACGTCCGGCCCGTCACCTTCTCAAGAGCCTCTATGTTCAGCCCGATCTGCTGCGCTAGGAGCCCGTCGATCGCCCCGCCAAGCTCGATAACCTCATCGATCGCTGTCTCCCGTTCTTCAAGGGTCAGCTTTTCGGCGAGCTCACTGATTAGCAACATGTCCTGCTTGGCGTGCTGCGCCTCTTCCACCCAATGGAACCTCAAGAGATCGCGGAACAGCCCATCGAGGTCCGAGTCATCGCGCACATGCTCGATGTAATGGAGCTGGGTGAACCATTCGATAACCGAGGTCAATAACAGGACGGCCAGCTTCGATTTGCTGCGGACTACCTTCGCCACCTCTTCCCGACCAGGGATTAAGCCACACTCGGTGCCTAAGCCTTGGCCGAAGAGATCAATTGAGCGCCGGAAGAGCTGCTGATGCTTGAGCTCTTCCTCCGCGAACCGCAGTAGCGCGCGGAGCTTGACTTCATCCCCATAGACATCATCCAAAGCCTCTTCCGTGATCGCGGGAATGATAAACTCCTCGACAAACGCGAAGATGTGGCAGTAGGCGTTGCCCATGATCTGGTTCAGCCGACGCTTCTCATCGTCGTTCAGACATTCGATCTCATCAACGCCGGTCAACTTATTCGGCAGGAAACGCTTCGAGAAGTCGAAATTCTTGCCTGCCAAGATATCGTCCTCCTTCCACGAGACCCTCTTGGAGTTGTCGAGGCAATCTTGGTACGTGTAGCTGTGCGAAATAATGGGTTTCGCCTCTACTGCCATGGTTGTCCTCCTTTTTTCTAGGCTGCTTCCGTCTCGCGATGCGGGTTCCACAGAACTTTGATGGGCACCGGGCCTTGAACTCCCACCGAAGGTGGCCGCTAGCTCGTTTACGACGAAACGTCCTCCACGGATTTAGGTAGCCCTTCCGGTGAGTGAGCACGCACAGCGAAGGCCCGAGGTGGGGCGCCAACGTCGCGGGCAAACGTGGGGAACTACATGAGGTGGCCTCCTCCTGCGACCCTACGGGTGCCCCGCTAGGCTAGCACGACGACCAAAGGGATGGCAACGGGGCGACAGCCACGGCCGGAAAATCAGACGAGGAAGAAGATATTGGCGCGAGCATTGGGATCTTGAGGACCCTGGTTCGGCTGTGCGAGGTGAGGTGGCGGGGGAGTCAGGCCGACCCCGTTGACACCCGCCCGGCCCAGGCGCACAATCGCCGCTAGCCTAGCCCCCCCGCACCCTCACCACGTACAGGCCACCTGCGCCAAGAAGCAACGCCCAGATGGAGATGGACGCCTATCCTTCACAGATTAGATCGACTTGGATCCCGCTGGTATCGGCTATCTCCTG
>JADFJI010000020.1 GCA_022566235.1 Chloroflexota bacterium | reverse complement strand
TTCGGGGAACCCCATCAGTGTCGACTATCTCATAGGTAGAAAATCCGGACCCGGTGTATACCACAATCTATTCAAGACTACTTTCGTGATCTCCTTCCTGACCACGTTTATAGCCCTCTTAGTTGGATATCCTGTCGCCTATCTTATTGCCAACGTATCGGATAAGACTCGTTCTATTCTGCTTCCCCTTGTCATCGTGCCCTTCTGGACCAGCATTCTCGTTCGAACCTTTGCCTGGAGGATCATTCTCGGGCGGGCAGGGTTCATCAACGAAGTGCTGGACTGGATAAACCTCCGAGGAGTAGCCGCCGATATCATGCAAGGCATGGATAAGATCGATTTCTTGGGGATCATCAGTTTTCCGGCCGCCTTCCAGGACGGCGATCCGCTGCCTCTAGTCTTCAACCGAGTCGGCACCCTTATAGGCATGATACATATATTAGTGCCATTCATGATATTCCCCATCTTTGCCGTAATGCGTGGCATACCCAACGAGTTTCTGAGGGCGGCGGAGAACCTGGGCGCCGGGCCGTTCACCGCTTTCCGCCGGGTGTACTTCCCCCTGACCATGCCCGGTTTGGGAGCCGGAGTGTTGCTGGTATTCATTCTGTCACTCGGTTTCTTCATCACGCCGGCCCTCCTGGGCGGGCCAAAAGACCGGATGATCTCCAACATGATCGAGATCCAGATCAACGAGGTTAACAACTGGGAATTCGCCTCGGCCCTGGCCTTCCTGTTGCTGGCCGGGACAATTGTTCTCTACTTCTTCTACGCTCGCTTTATGAGCTACGATAAGCTCTACGGGGAGACAGGTAAATAAGAGGAAGTGGACCCGCCGGAGAGGGTTAAAGCCGTAAACGAAACCAGACAAGGAGCCTGAGGAAGATGAAAGGCACGGGGACTACAGGACTGGGCGTATGGGAAGGCCGGAGAGCACCCATTAGGAGGGTGTTGCTCTATCTGTTCGTGACGGTGGTCTTTGCGTTTCTGATCCTCCCCAACTTTATCGTCATCCCTCTTTCGGTGACCGACTCTATCTTCCTCCAGTTCCCGCCCAGGGGATTTACCTGGCGGTGGTACCAGGACTACTTTGGTGTGGAGGGCGCCAGCCACTTCGGATCTACCGGCAGGTGGATCCCCGCCACGATAATCAGCGTTGAGCTGGCGATTGCGGTGATGTTCCTGGCGGTGCCCATAGGGGCTCTAGCCTCATATGGACTGGCCCGGGGCCGCTATCGGGGGAAGAGCATACTCAACGCTCTTATCATTTCGCCCCTCATAGTTCCCATCTTGATAACGGCAATAGCCCTGTTCTTCTTCCTATCCAACAGTCTGCGGTCCTTCTTCAAACCCATACCCGGGCCCAATCTACCGGCTGGGGGGGAGTGGGCATTGCTCATAGCTGGGCTGGCGCTGGGCATTATCGCTATCGCGATAATGCTCGGTCCCAAGTTCTACAAGAAGCCGCAAGAGGAATGGGACCCCCGGTTGCTGGCGTTTTATGATCGGTTCTCGTTCTGGGCTCCGTTCGTTCTAGCAGCTACCCTCTTTTTCTTCCTGATCTTATGGTTTTCGAGCACCTTCGACAAATTTGACGGTGGTCTTTTCAGCCCCGGGGATCCGATTCCAAAAATCCCCATGGTTGGGCCGGGCCTGCTGATAGCCCATACAATGCTGGCGGTGCCCTACGTGGTCATAATTCTGACAGCTACCCTGAGGAGCGTGGATCTGAGTCAGGACCAGGCGTCCGCTATACTGGGGGCCAACCCTTTCACCACTTTGAGGAGAGTTGTCTTGCCAGCCATGATCCCAGGCCTGGCAGCGGCTGCCTTCTTCTCTTTCCTGGTTTCCTTCGACGAGTTGCTCATCGCCCTGTTCCTGTCGACCAGCCAGATCAGCACCCTTCCGAAGGAGATATGGGATGGAATCAGGACTGAGATCAGCCCCACCATTGCCGCAGTCGCCACTATGCTGGTCTTACTCACCGTGATAATGCTTGGTGTTGCATTCTTCGTCCAGACCAAGATGCGGGCCAAGCAGGGGGCAACGTAGCGGCACATCGGGCAAAACGACCTTCCGATAGACGTCACAAGGACCAACTTCATGCCAACCAAATCCTATCGACTCATAGTGATAGCCCTGCTCAGCCTCCTTGTGCTTGTGGCGTTATCCGCATGTGGCGGAGGTGACGATGATGAGGGGCCGGCGCCAACGCCAACCGCTACTTCCCGTCCTCCCACACCCACAGCGACTTCTGCGCCTACGGGTGGTGGAGACGCGACCCCGGCTGCTCCGATTCCTACTCCTCGCCCCTCATCCAGGGAAACTGATGCCCCCGCTCCCGAGCCCTTCGTTGGCGGTGAAGAGATACCAGCCACCCAGCTCAACGTGGACATGATGCCTGTTGGGGCGGCGGGACTCAGCGGCAGCGCCACCCTCATTCAGATCGAGCGTCTAACAAAGGTAACGATCACCTTAGATGGCGCTGGTTCAGAGCCCTTGACTGCCGTGATACAAAGGGGAAGATGTGAGGAGCCACAAGGAAGGGACGATTACGGGCTCTTCGACCTGGAGAACGGTGAGTCCATAAGTATGGTCAACACCCCCACTCAGTTCTTCCAATTTAGCAAAGCCTATATCCTCGTTTCCTCTGGGACTGAGGATGTGTCTTGCGGTAATATATTCTAGAACTTAGGCCCAGAGTACCGCTCGATAAAATCGGGGCTCCCGACGGGAGCCCCGATGTCCTTTTCCCTGACGACTGCCTGGACTCCGAAGCTCCAGCGTCATCGCCTGAAACGAAGCCCCTGCCCTAGCAAGCAGGTTTTGACCTTGACCCACCGACCCCTCGGGAGTACCCTAACGGCTGTGTCCGATACCCCGGGGCATTTACCCTTCCACAGGCGTATTGCCAGCCTGCCAGCCCTTCTTTTGCGACAACCCGAGGGTATACTCCCCACGAGAGGATAGTCCCATCCCAAGAACCCATGATAGGGGCGGTTGGCCCACCAAAGAACCGATAGACAGAAGCGAGCACCAGATCGAGGACTGGGAGCGCAGTACAGATGCCCTCCAATACGTCCTTGTAGGTAAAGGGCTGACCAGCACCGACGAGCTTCGCCGCGTCATGGAGGACCTTCCTGCCAAAGACTACGAGGGCTTCTCATACTACGAGAGATGGGCCGCCGGAATAGAGGCGCTGCTTGTCGAGAAGAACGTCCTCACCACCGAGGAGATCGACGGGAAGGCCAGAGGGCTGGCAGATCGTTGGGAGGAGCAGTGACGGATGCCGAGGAGCCAAGATTCCGGCCCGGGGACAGGGTAAGGGTGCTGACCGGCACCCCGCCCAGGCACATCCGCACTCCGGCGTTCATACAGGGCCAGACCGGGGTAATAGAGGTCTTTTACAGGGCGTTCAAGAACCCGGAATCGCTGGCGTATGGGGACTCGGGGCCCAATATGGCACCCCTGTACCGTGTCCGTTTCGACCAAGGGACGGTATGGCGGGACTACCAGGGTTGCCCAAATGACAAGATCTGCGTCGACATATATCAGCACTGGCTGGAGCCAGCATAATACAGAGGGGTCGCTATGACGGAGAAAACACCGCATCAGAAGTCCGATTCCACCGGCCACGGTCGCCCGGACGCCGAGGCCCGGGAGCAGCTGGGCTATTTCGCCGGCAGGGTCATGGCTATGGAGTCCCTTCTAATCGAAAAGGGGATCATCCAGGGGAGCGACGTTCAGAGAATGGCAGATGAGATCGACTCCCAATCGCCCACCGACGGGGCCAGGGTGGTGGCCCGGGCCTGGGTCGACCCCGATTTCAAGGCCCGGCTCCTCACCGATCCTATGACAGCCATTCGAGATCTGGGATACGAGCTTGCATCAAACATGCCCAGGCTGGAGGTGGTAGAGAATACGGAGCAGGTGAATCATCTAATCGTCTGCACCCTGTGCTCCTGCTATCCCAGGGCCCTTCTGGGCAGGCCTCCCCAGTGGTACAAAAGCCTGGCCTATCGCGCCCGGGCAGTGGTCGATCCCAGAGGCGTGATGAAAGAGTTCGGGACGGAGGTGTCGGAGGAGGTCGAGCTGCGAGTGCTAGACAGCACCGCTGATATCCGGTTCCTGGTGCTCCCACAACGCCCCAAAGGGACGGAGGAGATGAGGGAGGATGACCTGGTCAAGCTGGTGACACGGGACAGCATGATTGGGGTCACTCCTGCCAGGTCTCCTGCTTCCAGCGCAGTCCTCTAGCTCCAGGCCCCAGGAGCGACGTCTGCCGGACCCAGTGGCCCACGGGCCATGCTAAACTACTCTCGACAGGGGGACGCAAGGTAGTCATGGGGAACTACAGTAAGTTCAAAGCCATCAAGGTCTCGGTACAAGATGCCGTGGCCACCGTGGCACTGAACAGGCCCCGAACCCCGTAGACTAAGAGATGAACCTGGTGCTGGATGTCTACCTTGCAACGGAGGGCCTCACTTTCCTGAACCAGGACCACAGGAAGGCGGTGGACGCCTTCCTGGAGAAGCATTCGGCCAAGTTCCAATGGAGGTAACGCAACGATGCTGCTCAAGCTACTCTTCTTTCCAGTGACCCTCCTCTTCAAGGTGCTTTTCTGGATAGTGTTAGCACCCTTCAACCTGATGATGGCCCCCGTGAGGATGGCCCTGAAGATGCTGCAGTTGCTCATCTTCGTGGTCATCGTGGTGGTCATAGTTGTCGTGGTATTCGTGATCATCTAAGGATATCCTGCGTCGAATTAAGAATGACATGCTGTTTCACGCAATCATGACCCGTTCAGTAGATGACTGCTCGGGGTACAACACAGGACAGATTGTCCGAGTTTCTGTGTGCGTCGGAGAAGAAGGAACGGCCCGAGGCTGGGTTGTATCTAACTCTTCCAAGACCCTCATGCGTGAAGAGCGACACTTTATAGGAGTTTAATATGCAATCGCCGGTAATAGACGCCGATAGCCACATACTGGAACCGATAGACCTATGGCAGAAGTATCTGGAGCCTAAATACCAAGACCGGGCGATGCGTATCGAGAAGGATTCCCAGGGCTGGGAGCAGTGGATAGTCAACGGCAAGCCCTACTCCTACCGCCACGGCATCTTCGGGGATATGGGCGCCATCGGCCAGGACCTGAAACGTTACTTCACCCCCGGCCAGGCAACCTACGAGGATGGTAGGCAGCTATCTCCCGGAGGCTGGGACCCCCACGAAAGGATTAAGGTACTTGATCTGGAGGGGATAGATACGGTGCTCCTCTACCCCTCTTTGGGCATCACTTGGGAAGGGGGCTGCGACGATGCAGAGCTGGCGGATGCCTACTGCCGGGCCTATAACAACTGGCTCATAGAATGGTGCGGCACCTATCCCGACCGACTCATCGCTATAGCCCACATCTCGCTCATGGAACCAAGGGCAGGGGCCGAAGAGCTGAAAAGGGCGGTCAAAGCAGGGGCCAAGGGCGCCATGATACGGGCGTACCCATCGGGGGACCGGCCCTTCGGCCACCCGCACAACGATCTGTTCTGGGCTACGGCCCAGGACCTGGATATACCCGTGGCCCTTCATATCGGTGGCGCTAAGAAGCTGGCAGGAAGTGAGATAGCGGATACCAGAATGGGCCATAACACCTGGTGGAACTACGTTATGTTCATGACAGAGCTCCAGACGGGCATCACCAGTATCATGAACGGCGCTGTCCTGGAGCGGTTCCCACGCCTGAAGATAGTGCTTCTTGAATCGGGATGTGGCTGGATCGCATACTGGCTTGACCGCATGGACGGAACCTTCGACCACACAGGCTTCTCCACGCCCCTGAAACAGCACCCATCTGAATACTTCAAGCGCCAGTGCTTCATCACCATGGACGCCGATGAGGAGCTGGCCTCAGACATGATCAGGCGCGTCGGCGCCCAGTCCTTCATGTGGGCGGCGGACTACCCACACTCCGACGGCCACATGAACGCGGCCCGGAGCGTACGCTCTGTCCTCAAGGACCTTCCCCAGGAGGACCAGGACAAGGTGCTGGGAGGTAACGCCATCCAGGCCTACCGCCTGGCGTGATCTCATGGTGTTAATCACATCGAGGCTACAGGCCTGAGCAGGACGGGTATCACATTCAGGGGAAGGGCCATGACACCCAGGATCGTCGACATAGACTCCCACGTACTGGAACCACCCGACTTGTGGCAGAAGAACCTGGAAAAGGAGTTCCGTCACAGGGCTCCCAGGCTTGCCCATGACGAGAATGGCCTGGAGTACCTGGAGATCGATGGAAGGATGCCACGGTCCTACTTCATCAGGGGCGGGACTATGGCCAGGCCCGGGGCCGTGGGCAGAGACATGCGGGAGGTCCTGACCCCTGGAAAGGTGGGCTACCTGGAGGGCCGGCCTGCCGGGGCCTATGATGGAGCGGCTAGGGTCCGGTTCATGGATGGCGAAGAGATCGATATAACCCTCCTGTACCCTACTCTGGGCATCAGCCTGGAGGCCGAGTCCGAGGACAGCGGGTTTACCGCATCATGTATCCGGGTCTACAACAACTGGATCGTAGACCTGTGTGAGCCCTTTCCAGAGCGGCTCTTCCCCATCGCCCACATGCCCATGCAAGACGTGGATGAAGCGGTCAGGGAGCTTAGGCGATTGGAAAAGCTGGGCGTAAAGGGGGTGTTTGTAAACGCCAGGCCCGTGAAGGGCCTCTCATATGGCGATCCGTATTACGATCCTTTCTGGGCCCAGGTCCAGGAGATGGGTATCCCTGTGTCTCTTCACGCCTTCGGCGGCCCCTGGACCATGGGCAGCGAGCTCTATCCCCAGGACAGCGTCGATTCATCCTGGTGGATATTCGTTATGGTCTTTGGGGACTCCCTCATCGGTATGACTACCCTGTTCAAGGACGCCCTGTTCGAGCGGTTCCCCCAGGTCAAGATAGTGGTGCTGGAGGCGGGATGTGGCTGGCTACCCTACTGGCTGGACCGGATGGACGGGGTATACGAGGCCTACAGTTTCACCACTCCCATGAAACGGCCCCCCAGCGAGTATTTCAAGCGACAGTGCTGGATCTCCATGGACCCCGATGAGACGACGACTCCCGTGGTGGCACAGGCCGTAGGGGCCGACCGGCTCTTCTGGGCATCGGACTACCCCCACTCAGGCAGCGGGCCCGGGGCCGTTGCCGCGGTCAAGGGCAATATCGCATCGCTGCCAGAGCCTGACCAGTGGAAGATTCTCGGAGAGAACGGCATCAACTTGTACGGCTTATAGCGACGCGTTTCTACTGGTAAAGCTTTCACAAAGAGGTGACATGTACAGACCAATCTCTTCCAGTGTAACTAAATTCAAGGAATTGCCACGGGCTGAGGAGATACAGCCTGACAGGGAGATTCGCAGAGGCCCGAGGGTGGCCTCCAAAGAGGTGCCTCCGGACCTCAGGAGCGTGCCGGGGTCGCCCCGGGAGCCGAAACAGGAGCACTGGTTTGCTCGCCACTTTCCAGAGCCCAACTTCAAGCTGGGGATATTGACCCAGACCTACTACACGGTGCTGGACAACATCCCCGCCCCCACTCACGAAACCCACAAGATACTCAAAGAGAAATATGGCGACCTGATCAAAAGAGTAAACCAGGAGGCCGATCTCTACCACGAGAAGCCCCCCGCCTCACCACCGGACCCGTCGCCAGACCTAACCAAGGAGATAAAGGCAAAGGCAAAAGAGGTGGGGGTAGATCTGGTGGGAATCACCAGGTTTGACAGGACTTATGTAACCGCCGAGACCAAGGGGCAGGCCCTTTTCAAGCATGTAATAGTCCTCTGCCGCGCCTTCGATTGGAACATCACCCACACGATACCAAGTGTGGAGTGGGATGTTCACTCCTACGATACCAGCCTGGCGCTTTCGCTGGCCGGCCTGGAGCTGGCCGATTTCATCCGGTCAAAGGGGTATCGGGTGCAATTCATAGCCGGGACGGGCACACCCGGTGAGCAGATGATAGTGCCCATATTGCCTTATGCGATAGCTGCGGGGCTGGGCCAGATGGGGGCCAACGGCACCATGCTGACTCCGGAGTTCGGCAGCAGGGTCAGGGTCATAGGAATCTCCACCGATGCCCCGGTCACCCACGACAAGCCGGTAGACTACGGGATCAATATCCTGTGTGAGAAGTGCCAGGTATGCGTCCAACGGTGTCCGGGCCGCGCCCTGCCCAATATCAAGGTCAACTGGCACGGCGTTACCAAATACAAGATCATAACCGAGCGGTGCCAGCCGATGCTGAAGTACGCCGAGTGCAACATCTGCACCAAGGTCTGCCCGGTACAGCACTTCGGCCTGAAGCGTGTCCTTGACCATTACAGAGAGACGGACGGCCAGATCCTGGGCAAGGGTACGGATGAGCTGGAAAGCTACACCATGTTCGATAAGGGCCGCTTTGGTGTGGGAGAACGGCCTAAATTCAACGTCAAGGAAGGAGGCAAAGGGTTGATGCGAATGGCGGTGAGCCTTAAGCTCATCCAACCCATACGCCCCGTCCTTGAAAGGAACCCCGATCCCCTCTACGACGAGGACCGTATCCCTGCACTGGAGGAGTAAGGCCCCAGTTAGCTGCCCAGGAATGGGGCAGAGGGCTGCGAAAGATGGCCAGGAGGCCCAGGGGGGCACATAGGGTCGTTGGATTGCTATGACGCCGAGCCCAGCAGGCATTGGGGTTGGGCCTACAGGGCATTACCAGAAGAGGCACCTGCCGTCAGGTGAGGACTTGAGATGGACCTGGGAATCAAAGGGAAGGTAGCCCTGGTAACCGGAGGCAGCAGGGGGCTGGGTAGACAAGCCGCCCTGTCTCTGGCCAGGGAGGGGGTCGATGTCGGTATCTGCGGACGCACTTCGGAGACCCTGGAGGTCGCCGTCGAGGAGATCAGGAGCCTTGGGGTCGCATCGGTCGGGGTGGTTGGCGATGTCTCGGAACTATCCAGCATCCAGGGACTGCACGAGCAGGCAGTAGAGGCCTTGGGCCCGGTGGACATCCTGGTTAACAACGTGGGCGGCAGCCGTTCCAGGTCTGACATCCTAGGGACGTCTCTGGAAGACCTTATGGGAACCTTTGACCTGAACCTGTTCGGTGGCTATCAGCTTATGAAACTGGTCATCCCCCACATGCAGGAGTGCGGCTGGGGCCGGATAATCAACATCTCCTCGATCTGGGGCCGGGAGCATGGGGGCAACATCTCCTACATGTCGGCAAAGGCGGGCCTGATTGCCGCCACCAAACACGCTGCTGTTACCCTGGCGAAAGACGGCATACTGGTGAACAGCATCGCACCCGGGTCCATCTCTCATCCCGGCGGAGCGTGGGAACGGTTCCAGGAGAGCAATCCAGAGGAGGTGGTGCAATCCTTTGTAGAGCACAACCTGCCCATGGGAAGATTCGGCTGGCCGGAGCCGGTGGGCGACCTAGTTGCGTTTCTAGCCTCGGAGCGGGCAAGCCTGATCACCGGCGCCTGCATCGTGGTCGATGGCGGCCAGAGCAAGAGCCTGATTTAGCAGGCTGTCAGGATGAATTGAGGAACCCGTCTCACGCGGGCTGATATGCGTAGGAGGCCACCTCTGACCGATAGGCGGGATCTTCGTATTTCCTGTATATGGCGTCGTGCCGGGCCCAACACAGGGCCATACCCTCCAGGACTGCCCCTATTTACACCCTGCCCCATTTGACTATTCTCTCCGGCTCTATGCACACTACAGGCCGGCCCTCGATGTCCATGTCCCTGTATTGATCGTACCTCTGCCTCAGCAACTCCAGGGCCTCCTGGTGCTCCGGGCCCGAGTAGATAATGGATGCCCGGCCGTGGACCATGACGAACCCCAGCTCTCTCCAATCGTCGGAGTAGGTGTCCACCGTGAGGCAGACGTGGGGATTGGACAGGATGTTTCTTATCCTCTTCAGCCGGCTGCGGGCAACCCTCTTAGGCTTATCATCGATCACGCTGTAGATGCGACTCTGACCTACAGCGTAGCAGATGGGAACCACATAGGGGCGGCCTTCTACGTCCGCCGTACCTAGACGGCCCACACGGTGGGATTCCAGAAACCGCCGGACATCCGCCTCTATGGTCGAGATAGAGCCTGTCACCGTACCCCAACCAGGCCCCGACCCAGGGTCTGGAGCCATATCTTACCCGTCAGGGCCAGTTTTTCGGAGGTATTGAGGCGGACCCTGCCGCTGAACACATCGTAGCCTCGGGCCTGTATCCTCTCCAGCAAGGCCAGGTAGAGACTTCTGAGGACCGCAGGGCAGACCCGGGAGCGAAGGGATAAAAGGGGTAAGAGGGCAGCGCTACGGGAGAAGTAGTCCCGAGCCCGCTCCACCTGGAACTCCATCATCTCCATGAACGGTTTGTTGATAACTCCGCCGTGGAGGTCCTCCGGCCGATAGTGGAACCGGTCCATCTCATCCAGGGGCAGATATATCCTATCGCGGCCGCTGTCCTCCTTCAGGTCCCGCAGGATGTTGGTGAGCTGCATCGCTATTCCCATATCGACGGCATACCTGCGCGCCCTGAGGTCTCGATATCCGAAGATTTGGATGCAGACCAACCCCACCACAGAGGCCACCTTGTAGCAGTACCGGTAAAGGTCATCGA
Organism: Chloroflexota bacterium; assembly: GCA_022566235.1. Classification (GTDB taxonomy): domain Bacteria; phylum Chloroflexota; class Dehalococcoidia; order Plut-88900; family Plut-88900; genus JACZVB01. The sequence goes on along the minus strand of JADFJI010000020.1, from coordinate 3,628 downwards.
AGGTCTGATATCTGTCGGTGGTCAGGTCCATCTCGACGCCATCGATGATCTCATCGAAATACTCTTTAGGTATATCGAACCGGCGTGAGGTGTCCAGCAGGGCGGTGAAAACAGGCCCGTCGGGGTTGCCGTCAAAGGCCTGGGCCAGCTGGAGGCGGTATTCCTGGAGCAGCCTGGTCTTGTCTTCTAAAGGGAGGTTCTCGTCGCTGTAGTCATCGGACAGACGGCAGAAGGCGTAGGCGGCGTAGATGCCCTTTCTCTGGTCATGGGGCAGCGCTATGAAGGCATAGTAGAAGTTCTTGGCCCTGCGGCGTGTGATCCCTCGACAGTATTCATATGCGTTATCCAACGAGACCTGCATGGTTAGCTCAACACCCGATAACCGTTCCTACATCAAGCGCCCAAGACTATCCTTCGGTAGCGTCCGAGGGCCAGCAACGGGAAGTAGATGCGGTACATGTGGTACTTGATCATGAAGTCCTTGGGAAAGCCGGTGCCGGTGAAATACTCCTCATCCCAGGAGCCATCCCCGGCCTGGGTGAGCAGCAGGTATTCCACCCCTCGGCGGGCCTGAGGGCTGAGGCCTTCTCCTGCGGAGATCAGCCCCAAAAGAGCCCAGGCGGTCTGTGAGGCGGTGCTGGGCCCCTGCCCTCTCAGGGAAGGGTCGTCATAGGAGGCGCAGGTCTCGCCCCATCCACCGTCGTCATTCTGGTGGTCCTTCAGCCAGCCAGCAGCTCTTTGCACATAGGGCTGGCTCATATCTTCCCCCACGGCCTGAAGGGCCGGGAGGACCGCACCGATGCCGTATATGTAGTTGACTCCCCAGCGGCCAAACCAGGCGCCATCGTACTCCTGTTCATCCTTGATATAGCGCAGCCCCCGTTCTACGGCAGGGCTGTTTTCGGGTCGTTGGCCCCTCATCCCCAGGATCTCCAGGATATGGGCGGTGACGTCAACACTGGGAGGATCGATAACCTCGCCGAAGTCGCAGAAGGGCATCCTGGTTATGAACCGCCTCACATTGTCCTTGTCGAAGGCGCCCCAACCGCCGTTGCTGCTTTGCAGTCCGAGCATCCAGTCGATACCCAGCTGGACGGTCTTCTCCTTGATCTCATCATTTAGGGCCACTTTGGTCAAAGCGAAGATGACCTCGGCGGCATCATCGATGTCGGGGTACCAGTCGTTCTCGAACTCGAAGGCCCAGCCCCCCGGCACGACACCGGGGAATTTGACGGCCCAATCCCCTTCGGTGGTGATCTGCTTACTCACTAACCACTCGCCGGCCTTCACCATGCCAGGGTGGTCGGGCGGGAGGCCCGACTCCTCCAGGGCTATGACGACCCAGGCCGTGTCCCAAACCGGGCTTATGCAGGACTGGGTACGGAAGGTGCCGTTTTCCTCGAGGGCAAATTCCTCAAAAGCGTTGAGGCCTCTGGCCATGACCGGGTGATCCAGGGGATAGCCCTGGCAGTGCAAGGCCAAGAGGGAATACACCCAGGGAGGCTGTATCCCCGCCCACGCGCCGTTGGATTCCTGATGCTGCAGGATCCATTGTTCGGCCTTCTGGAAGGCCCTGCCCCTGCCGGGCTTGAGAGGAACCCTATCCCACAGGCGCAACAGGCCGTCCATCCCTACGAAAAGCCTCTGCCAGCTAGCGACCCCAGGTTCGTCTCTGAGGGTGTAGCTAGGTTTCCCGGCCTGAGTCGGCATCAACTCATCGATTCTGGCGTAGTCAGGGACGGGCCGGACCGGCCGCTTGTTGAGTATGATGGTCATGGGCACGATGGTGGCTCGGGCCCAGGAGGAGAACTCGTAGATGTTAAAGGGAAAGAAAGGTGGCAGCCACATAAGCTCCGGGGGCATCACAGGGGTCGCCTTCCAGTCCCATTGCCCCAGAAGGGCGAGCCATATTTTGGTGAAGTTCCTGACCTTGGGCAGGCCGCCCTGGGAAAGGATGAACTCTCGGGCCCTGACCATGTAGGGCTCGTCTGGGGAGACTCCGGCCAGCTTCATGGCGAAGTAGGCCTCGACGGTGATGTTCAGGTTGCCAGGACCGTCGTAGTAAACGCTCCAGGTGCCATCAGAACGCTGCTTGCTCTTCAGATATTCGACGATCTGTTGCCATCTGTTCCGATCTCCGATGTCGAAGAAATGGGTCAACATCAGATACTCCGAGGTGATGGCTACATTAGCTTCCAGTTCCCCCCACCAGTAGCCATCCTGGTACTGGCTGTCCAGCAGGTACTTCTGACATCGCTCTATAGCCCTGTCCAGCCCTTTGTGGGCGACGCCGGCAGCGGATTTCGATGGGGCTAAGGGCCCTTGGATCCCGAGGCCTGAACTAGTCACGCGGCAACCTCCACATTGAACTGCTTTCTGAACCAGACAACGGCATCCTCTAAAGCCTCTTCTACAGGGGTCTGGGGTAAACCCAACTGGAGGACCGCCTTGCTAGAATCGTAGTACATGTGATGCCGGGCCATTCGAACTCCGGCCAGGGGCACCACAGGCTCCCTTCGCAGAAGGGTGACCGAGAGCCAATGGTCGAGGTAGGCGGCCCCCAGGGCGGCCCAATAAGGTATTCGCAAAGAGGGAGCGGGCCTTTGGGCGATGGCTCCCAGCTTATGGAACAGCTCCTTGAGGGTGATGTTCCTACCACCCAGAATATATCGGTCACCAACCTTGCCTTTTTCCAGGGCCAGTATATGGCCCCGGGCGACATCCCTAACGTGAACGACGTTGAGGCCTGTATCGAGATAAGCGGGCATCTTTCCCTTGATGAAATCCAGAATGGTCTTACCGGTAGGAGTGGGCTTAACGTCCCAGGGGCCCACGGGGGCGGTGGGATTCACGATCACCAGGCAGAGACCCCGGCAGCAATATTTCAGCGCCTCGGTCTCGGCCAGGTACTTGGAGCGATGATAGCCGTCTACCATATCCCCTATTACGGCCCTGGTCTTCTCACTAGGCAGAGGGCCCCCCTTCCAGTGCCCAAAGACGGCGGCAGTGCTGGTGTAGACCACCTTCTCGACCCCTGAGGCAAGTGCAGCCTCCAACACGTTTCTGGTCCCACGAACATTCACCTCCCTGAAGGCTTCGGGCCGAGGGCCCCACAATCGGTACAGAGCCGCCACGTGAAACAGCGCCTGACAGCCATCCAGGGCCCGGGCCAGCGACCCCTCATCAAGGAGGTCTCCCGCGGCTATCTCTACCCCCAGCTCCGAGAGGGCGGTGGCATCGGTCCCGGGCCTCACCAGGGCGCGAACCTCGGTCCCGTCCGCCAGGAGTTCCCGGACCAGGTTGCCACCTATAAAGCCTGTTGCGCCTGTGACCATCGCTTTCATAAAGGGCCTGTTCTTAAAATCGGGCTAACTCCAGACACAGTTTTTTGATTATCGTTCTGATTTTCCCGACAGGGTCAAAAAGCTCAATGCGAACCGGGTCAGGTTTCGGGAGGCGAGCCGGGAATGCCATCCAAGTCGGGCCATAGGGTAGATATCTGTCGGGTGCCCCAGGGCATGGGCCAGGGACCCCAGGAAGGAGATGCCACCGTCTCCGTTGATCAGACCGCTGAGGTCGGGGAGCCGCTGGGTCACAGTATCGGTTATCGCCCTGATACCCAGACAGG
>JADFJI010000320.1 GCA_022566235.1 Chloroflexota bacterium | reverse complement strand
AGCAGGGTGCTGAAAAACCCTTTCGACCATCCCCCTTACCCCCTTCCTGGCCAGGAAGGGGGTCGAATTTATATCTGAGTCCCGACAAGCCCCGAATATCGGGACAAGTCGGGATCAGACTCCTGGCAATCCCGACACTCGGGACTGCACTCCCCCTACTTGATGATTGGGACAAATTAGGTTGGGGGTTAGAAAGCCTTCATCCACCTTACCGCACCAGATGAATCTACAACAAGCTCGGGACAGGCAGGGCTGGCCTGGTCATGAACACGGCTTCACCTGGCCGGCCCAGGCGATCTCTATTAGGGCCAGGAGTCCCCCGGTTACCAGGGAGTGTCCTCCAAGTACCACCGGAACGGGCGCATTCATGGCGGCGCTGGTGAATTCCCGCGCCCAGGGGTCTGATATCTCCTCGGGCGCCATCATGTCAGAGTGAAACCTGTCGGGGCCATTCAGATCGAGGCCCAGGTGCCGGAACAGCACCCTGGTATCGATGAAGATGGCGTCTCCCAGTTCTGCCAGCTTTCGGAAGAATTCGGGTGGCCGGGTGAGCTCCAGGTACTGGCCCAGGAGAGACCTGACAGTCCCCGCCCCCTCCCGGCCGTCGGTTCGCATCCCCCTCTCCTCCGAGATGATTCGACACCGGCATGCCGTCCCCTGCTCCAGCTGAGACCACACGAAGCTTCCGATCCGGCCGGCAACCAGCACCTGTGACTCCCTGCAGGTAAACAGTTTCAGGGCCTGGGACAACCTGCCGACATCCAGGTCCAGCCCCTCCAGGTAAGCACGGAGGTGGGGCCCCAGGCCTGGAAAGAGAGTGAGAATCGCCAGGTCCGTGGGAGTATCTACGTCCATAAGAGTGTTGAGGCCTCTGGGCAGGGATATTATCTCCAGGCCTCCTTCATTGCTCAGGAGCCGGGGAAGGGGGTTGTCGATGGAGGGCAGAGGGATGCGCTCAAGGGCCGAGGCCGGGGTGAAACAGACCAGGTCCCCTGAGTAGACGTTGTTGGTGATCACCGTATCCCGTGTATTAGACAGCTGGTCGGATATGGAAGCCATATCATCGGCGCTGAGCAGCGGCAGGGCTCCACCGCCGACGTAGCAGACCCTCTCGAGCCCGTGCTTGACTACCAGGTCTCGCAGGTTGCGGCCAAAGTGGAAGGGGACAAGGGCCGGTTCGACAACTACATCATCGCCATCAACCTCTACCAGGGCCGGGGTGTCCGTTACCAGGAAGTAGGAATCGAAACCCCGGCTGGCGATGGCCCTCTGTACCAGGTCTGCGGCGATGGCCCTGTGGGCGGCGGCCATCATCTGCTCCACGGGCGTCGGGCCCCACCCGCCGACGAAGGTCACGAAAGCTGGCTTCTTCATTTCGCCACGCCGCTCAAACCGGTCAAGCTATAATCAGTGGGCCGCTTTGCCGTCACCCCGAGCCCCGACTCGCCGGGCCTCAGCGCAACATCTCTGTACTTCCAAGGTAATCTTGACTTCCAAGTTAATCTGGGGTCCATCACAGCTCCCGGGCGACGGCGAGGCCCCAGACCTCGACGGCCCCAGCCTTTCTCAGCTCTATGGCACAGGCCTCCAGGGTTGCTCCGGTAGTAGTAACGTCGTCGACCAGCAGGACCTTCAAACCCGTCACAGACCCGGGTCTGCAGCCGAAGGCACGGGACACGTTGGACCGCCGTTCCTGTACGTCGGCAGTCCTGGCCTGTGGGGCCGTATACCTATGCCTGCGCAACCGGTCCGTCGCCACGGGCACCTGCACAAGCCTCCCCAGGTGCCGGGCGATAATCTCCGCCTGGTTGTATCCCCTCTCCCTGAGCCGCCTGGAATGGAGGGGAACCGGGACCAGCAAGTCAAAGGCAAACGGTTCGTCCAAGAGGAGATCGGCCAGATGCTGGGCCAGAGGGGCGGCGATGGAGCGGAGGTTTTTGTACTTCAGGCCGTGTATGGCCTCTCTGATGGTCTCCTCGAAGACGAAAGGAACCCTCAGCCCATCCAGGGCCCAAATTCTACCCCTGCTGGTCCCACATACGCACGGGCCCGAGCGGGGCAGGCCGCATTTGGAGCACCAGGGCGGTTCGATCCTGGGCAACGCAGCCTCACAGGCCGGGCAGATGAGCACACCCTCCCGCCCACACCCGACGCAATAGTGGGGAAAGATCAGGTCAAGGAGACCGTCCTTGATGCCAGAAACCTTTTGAGCCAGGCTCAAGCTCCAACCTCCTGTACAGCGGCTATGCTACAATCCAATACCCTTATTATATATTCCTTGATGCGAATTAGTCGGGCACCGGAATGATCAAGGCTGTCTTCTTCGACATGTACAACACCCTCTCCCGCTTCGAGCCCCGGCGAGAGGTGTTGCAGCAACGGGTATGCCGGGAGTTCGGGATCGAGGTCACCCAAGCAGGGATAATCAAGGGCTATCTGGTGGCCGATGACTTCATGGCCCTGGAGAACGGACGTCGCCATCTGGCCAAGAGGAGTAAGGAGGAGCGACGAGAGTTCTTCGCAGAGTATGAGCAGATGGTTCTTCGGGGCGCGGGGGTGGAGGCGCCCCTGGCCCTGGCAGGCGAGATATTCCAGGCCATAAGAAAGATCCCCTATCAACTGGCCCTGTTCGATGACACAATCCCATGCCTGAAGGCCTTGAAGGAGCGGGGAATGACCCTGGGTCTCATCACCAATATCTACGGCGACATGCGAGATACCTGCGACCGTCTGGGCATCACCGAGTACCTGGACTTCATCGTGACATCGGGGGAGGCGCAGTCGGAGAAGCCTCACCCACCCATATTCGAGGCCGCGCTGAGAAAGGCTGGGGTCCAGCCCTCGGAGGCGGTACACGTGGGCGACCAGTACAACTCCGATGTAGTCGGGGCCAGGGGGGTTGGGATCAAGCCGGTCCTGATCGATAGAGATGGCCTTATGTGTAGCGTCGGCGACTGTATCAAGGTGCGGG
>JADFJI010000319.1 GCA_022566235.1 Chloroflexota bacterium | reverse complement strand
ACCCCCGACTGGACCAGGGCGCCGCCAACTATGATGGCGTGGTTGGGAGCGCAGCAGAACGCCTTGATGTCAGAGCCGGTGGCGTTGAGACATCCGCAGGCCTCCCCCACGGCCTTAGCCAGGTTGCCGCCTCCCCTGTTGTACCTGTCGCCTATGGCCTCTTCTCCACACCCCAGCAGGTAGTCGACGTCGATGGCCTTTATGGCCGGGAACTTGTCGAAGGCGTGGCGTAAGGCTATGACCGCGGAGGCCTTGGCGGTTAGGTTCTCTATCAGGAAATCTGCGGTGAGGGACTTGTCCTCTTCGTGGCCCTGCTTGAAGCAGCCCACCAGACGGGTCTTGTCGACGTAAAGGGGGAGCGCTTCGTTCTCCGCCAGCGCCTTCTCGATCTTGTCGATGGGCTCTCCGTCCCCCAGGAGGTCCAGGTCCTCCTCCCGTATCAGGGGGTGGTGGGCCATCAGGTCACGGACCCGGGCGACGAAGTCCGATTCCAGAAGCATAAGGTCGAACTGGTCAGACATCTTCATCCAGCCGTAGAACTCCTCCTGGGGCATGATCTCGCCATAGGGGCCGAAGCGACCACCATCGCGGTGAGGGTTGTGGAACCAGGGCTGGGGAATATCTCTCAGGTCGTCGGGGCGGAGGTTGCCTATGAACACCTGATGGGGGGGATAGACGACGGCGTCCTGATAGCCACGGCGGTATTTGAGGAGTGATTCCAGGACTGAGGGGTCTTTGGGGATGTCCCGTGATGGTTTGGACCCGTGACGCACCAGGTCAGGAACGTGGGCGAGACAGTAGGTCACTCCCTTTATTACGGGGCCGGAGCCGTTAGTGCTGGTCATCTGTAGTTGCGGAATCAGGTTTGCAGTCGGGTTGCCGGGCAGGAAAGCCCCTTAGCCCTCGAACACCGTGGGTTTGTCCACCTCGGTCTCCAGGGCCTTCAGCGCCTCCTTCAGCATGCTCTTTCTTAGGGCTTTCTCGCCCTCGTAGGACTTGCTGGGGTCGCCCAGCGGATAAGGGATGGCATTGGCTTTTACGATTCGAGAGGCGCCCACCCCTTCGGCCAGGTTGAAGAGGGTGGTGACCAGGGCGGTGGGAAGTCCGGCCCGCTCGAACTCTTTCTGCATCGTAGCGCCGCTACGAGTCCCGGTGCCTCAGGTTGCGGTGAGAATTACCCCCTGGACCCCTGCCGCCGTGAGCTCCGCAGCTATCTCCTCGCCGAACTTCTTGAAGCTACTAATGGGGCCCATGTTGCCGGTGGTGCTGATGACATAATCGTGGAGCTTCCCTATGGCGCCCTCCCCTTCCAGCTCTCGAGCGGCGTCCAGGGGCACCATCCGGTTGGGCTCGGCGCTGGCGGCGGTGGTGTCGAATCCACCGTGGATGCTCTGATACTTCTCGCCTGACATGGCCGACTCTTCGGCTATGTCGAACTTGAGCCACTTCGTGGCCCAGCCGGACTCCAGCTTTTCGGGGTTGCCCCTGAGTACGATGCCCCCTTCGGTCACGATGGCGATGGTGGCCTTGCCGGCGTCCTTCAGGGCTGTGGCCGGGGGAACCTGTTCGTATTTGGGGAGGGGCCACTCGGTCCTGGGGTCCTCGCCCCGCAGCTTTCGCAGAAGCATCTCTACGGCCCGCTCGGCGGCGGTCTTGTCGGAGAACCGGTTCTCGCGGCGGCCCGTAGGCAGGTAACCTTCCTCCATGGCCGGGCCCAGCTCATCCTTGTTTACCAGCTTTATCGCCAGCGCGGCCATTACGGTGATGGCATCTCCCATGCCGGCGGCGGTCTCTCTGGTAGAGGCCATCAACACCTTGCCCTTGTACATCTCGGCTGCGGGGGCGTCCTTGTGGACCCCGGTCAGGACCGGAATCTTGAGGGTCTCTTTTACGGCGGCGCAGACCTGACCGCAGGCCAGGCCGTACCGTCCCGATCCAAAGGCCGGCCCCGCCACTACAATGTCTGGTTTGAGCTGAGAGATGAGCTCCACCACCTCTTCCGAGGCCTTCTCGGAGTTTTCCGATATGTAGTTATCTCCGCAGTAGATGGTGCCCACTACCTGGCCGGCATCGCCCAGGGCCTTATCGAGGGCTAGGCCCGGGCCTACGGGCCCTTCCCTGGCCGTGGGAGCAGTACCGGCTTTCTCCTCGCCGCCTACACCTGCGAAGAACTGGTTTACATAGTGGACCACTCTGAATGGGGCCATGATCTCCTCCGAAACGTCTTCCACCTATCGGGTTTCGCCGACCATTATACTCCCAATAGAGACCTAGTCCATGAGCAAAATTCATCAGCGACCACCGCCCGTAACCCTTGACTATGAGAGCAAAACCGAATCATACTATGGTATGAAAATAATGCGGAGTTTATCGTGCCAAGAACCGTAAAGATAGCCATTAGCCTTCCTCAAGAGCTTCTCCAGGGTATCGAGAGGGAGCGGAGGGCCACCGGGGAGACCCGGAGCCAGTTCTTCCGCCGCTCGGTAAAGGCCCTCCTAGGTCGAAAACGGGAGCTGGAGGACCAGTACATACGGGGCTATCGACAGCACCCCGAGACCGAAGAGGAGATCGCGCTGGCCGAGTCCACAGCCCGGCGCGCGCTGGCGGCGAACCCGTGGGATGAGGACGCCGAGGAGTGATACGTGGGGAGGTGTGGTGGGCCGACCTGCCTCCACCCTCGGGCCGCAGGCCCGTGGTGCTTCTCTCCCGAGATGCAGCGTACACGGTCCGAAACCTGGTTTTAGTGACGCCCGTGACCATCATTGTACGCGGCATACCCACCGAGGTTAGCCTGGGGCCGGAGGACGGGCTGCCCCGAGCGTCGGTGGTCAACCTGGACGTTATCATCACCATCCCCAAAAGCAGCCTCCGGCAGCGGATCACGGGCCTGAGCGTGGAGAAGGTCCGGGCCATCGATGAGTCGATACGCTTCGCCCTGGGCACGGTGGTTTAGCCCGCGTCATCGAGGCCATCGAG
>JADFJI010000318.1 GCA_022566235.1 Chloroflexota bacterium | reverse complement strand
CGGATATCCGACGAGAACCGTAGACGCAGGGGGGCCCTCTGGGAGAGGGCTAAGGAGAGTTGGGACCGGGAGCCAATCTCCGATATCCGCTTAATGCTGGACCTGAAGGAATGCCTGCCGGCCGATGCGATCCTGGTAGACGGGGGTGTTACCGCGTCCGTTGCCCTCAGGGACCACCTGGACTTCACGGAACCTGACTCCTATCTGGCCTTCAGAGACAACGACGGCTCCCTGGGCGACTCTCTGCCCATGGCCCTGGGAGTGAAGCTGGGCCGGCCGGACCGCCCCGTAGTGGGGGTGATTGGGGATGGCAACGCTATGTACTCCATCCAGGCCCTATGGACGGCGGCCCATCACCGGATACCCGTGACCCTGGTGATCTGCAACAACTCCAGCTACCGGATCCTGAAGATCAACACCATGCGGGTGCTTGGAAGGGAGGCCAGAGATAAACTCCACTCCGTGGATCTGGTCGATCCCCCGTTGGACTTCGCCAGCCTAGCCCAGAGCTTCGGGATTCACGCCGAGCGGGTAGTCCGTCCTCGGGACATCAAGCCCGCTCTGGAACGGGCCATGAATCTGGATGAGCCGGCCCTGGTGGACGTAGTCATCGATCCTGCCTTTTAGCACAACCCATTAGTAATGCGGCTTTCTTGGTCGGGTTCATTACAGTAATTGTTTCTGATAGCTTGGACAGAGGGAGGATTCCTTGAGACCTAACATAGACAGATTTCGGAAAGACATGGAGGCCCTTGCCCGGATAGGAAGGGTGCCCGAGGGCGGCGTGGCCCGGTTCTCCCTTACCCCTGCGGACCTGGAAGGAAGAGAGCTGGTCATTGGGATAATGAAGGGCCTGGGACTGTCCGTAAGGGTCGACGCTGTGGGCAACATCAGGGGGAGGCGTCAGGGCCGGGACCCCACGTCCCCTATAGTGATGATGGGCTCTCACATCGATAGCGTCCCCAACGGCGGTGACTACGACGGCCCCACCGGTGTCATGGGGCCCCTGGAGGTGGTCAGGACCCTGAATGATAAAGGCATTGTGACCCGCCACCCCATCGAGGTGGTGGTATTCACCGATGAGGAGGGGGACAGGTTCAAGAAAGGGACCCTGGGCAGCGCCATCATGGCCGGGCATATGAGCTGGGACGAGGTCAGGGGACTAAAGGATGCAGACGGAATCTCCTTTGAAAAAGCGTTAGAGGCTATAGATACCACCGGCACCCCTGGAGAGGTAGTATTGAGAAAGGGCGAGGTCAAGTCCTTTGTGGAGCTTCACGTGGAGCAGAGCGCCAGGCTGGAGGAGAAGGAGATGCCCATCGGCATCGTCGAGGCCATAACGGGCTCCAGCCACAAGAGAATCAGGGTGTTCGGAAAGGCGGACCACGCCGGCGCCACGCCCATGGACCGTAGGACCGACGCCCTGGTCCCCGCGGCCCGGATGGTCCAGGAGATCGAGAGGATAGGGCGTTCTGATCCTGCCGCCTCCCTGGTCAGCACCGTCGGCTACCTGGACGTCAAGCCCGGGGCAATGAACATCGTGCCCAGCCTGGTGACCTTCACCACCGACGTAAGGGACACCTCGCCCGATAACCTGGCCGCAGCCATGAAAGAGATAGACGAGATGATTGCGAGGGTGGCCGGGGAGCGGGGTGTCGAGTTCGAGATCGAGGAGCTGGAGTACACAGCAGCGGTGGCCCTTTCCCCCGCCATCAGGAGCACCATTGCCGATGCCTGCAAGAAGCTGGACATCGAGTACATGGACACGGCCAGCCGGGCCGTGCATGATACCTCCCACATGGCCCACGTGACCGATGCAGGTATGATCTTCGTGCCCAGCGTCGGGGGCAAGAGCCACTCCCCGGACGAGCTCACCCACTGGGAAGACATCAGACCCGGGCTGGAGGTCCTATACGAGGTGACCCTGGCCCTGGCTGGATCGGATGCCTGAAGAGGATTTCCGTTACCTCGGTACTAACGAATACAGGAGTGACTAAAATGGGAGTCCTGAGCCCCGGTTTGTCCCGATACTCGGGACCCGTCGGGACCCAGAATAGAGCCTGGGGTCTCTCCTGCCTGTCCTGAGTCTATCGAGGGGATACCCTCAGCTTTACATGGCCCCCTCTCACTTGCCAACGGTGAGTCCAGAGTCCCGACCTGTCGGGATTCTGGAGGGGGTATGTCCCGACCAGTCGGGACCAGATCTATTTTTCCCCCTCTCCCTTGTCAAGGGAGAGGGGGATACAGGGGGTGAGGGTTAAGGCAATTTCGATTGGCCCTTTTCAGCCGATTATGGTAGAATCGTGGAGCAAAAGGGCCGCTGTAGGAGTGTAGCTCAGTTGGCTAGAGCAGCGGTCTCCAAAACCGCAGGTCGGGGGTTCGAATCCTCCCACTCCTGCCATCCTCAGGAGGCAGCCGCAGGAATAGGTCCCGAGTCCAACCTCTCAGAGATTTTAGAGGAAGGGACCGCGGTTGAACAGGCCGAGGTGGTGGAATCGGTAGACACGCTGTCTTGAGGGGGCAGTGAGCGAAAGCTCGTAGGAGTTCAAATCTCCTCCTCGGCACCAAAGACAATATCTAAAGACTCGCGGAAGTGGCTCAGTGGTAGAGCATCTCCTTGCCAAGGAGAGGGTCGCGGGTTCGAATCCCGTCTTCCGCTCCAGGGCGACGTAGCCAAGTGGTTAAGGCGGGGGTCTGCAAAACCCCTATTCGGCGGTTCGAATCCGCCCGTCGCCTCCATCGAATACTATAACGCAGGCCCGACCTTTCACGGTGCCTGCGTTTTTTAAACCTCTTCCTCGGGCCGAGGTGGCGGAAATGGCAGACGCGTCGGACTTAAAATCCGATTCCCCTAGGGGAGTGCGGGTTCAAATCCCGCCCTCGGCACCACATTTCGTAGCTAAAACGAGGCCCCCGGAACTGACCAGGGGCCTCTGTGTCTCCGAAATGTTCACGAAATGTTCACGAAACTTTTCTAGAGGGGTTCTCCAGG
>JADFJI010000019.1 GCA_022566235.1 Chloroflexota bacterium | reverse complement strand
ACAATCGCCAGCGCGCTTAGGGTTACGCCGAAGCCGATGGCATTACCGAATGCGGTAACGTCCACCTGCATCCCCTGCACTACGAAGAAGATGGGGACCAGGGCATTGTACAGCGCCGAAAACGGCTCCTCCAGCACCCTCGACATCTCCGTATTGGACAGGGCCAAACCCGTGGCGTAGGCGCCGATTATGAAGGCGAGTCCGAAACTCTCGGCCAGCCCCGAAGCAAGAAACGCCAGGCCCAGGGCTATGGCTATCCCCGCGCCGGTCACCCGCAACGACATGACGAACCTGGACACATACTTGGAAACCAGCAGCCCCCCTCCAAACCATACCCCCAGGAAGGCCAGGGCTTTCCAGGCCACCTCTAATACCGCTCCGATCGACACCTCCCCTTTTGCAATCACGACTCCGTCTACGATGATCTGGGTGTCCGCGACCCCCACGGCCACCGTCAGCGCCAGAATGCCTAGCACGTCGTCGATGACCGCGGCCGCCAGGATGGTAACCCCCTCCGGGGTGTCCAGCTTCTTTCTTTCGCTCAGGACTCGGGCCGTGATCCCCACCGAGGTCGCCGTCATGGCCGCTCCCATAAACAACGCCTTCGGGTCCCCTATGCTATCGGCAAAGTCGAACCACACCGTGGCGTAGGCGCCCAGGAAAAAGGGGAATATGACCCCACCCAGGGCGATGACAGACGCGGGCCGGGCGTATTTCATGAACTGGGTCAGGTTGGTCTCCAGCCCCACTACGAACAGGAGGACTATAACCGCCATTGTGGAGACGGAGAACAGCTCCGGCGAGATGGCTTCGGTGGGAATCTCCGGTCTCTCGAACAGCTTCCCCAGCCCCGAGCCCGGTATGATGGTCCCCAGGTCTATGAGGTCGCCCAGGGCGTAGGGGCCTATGGCCACCCCCACCATAAGCTCCCCGATAACCGCCGGAAGCCTCAGGTAACGGGTGAATATCTCACCCCCCAGCTTGGCCAGGATAAGAATCACCGCGAGCTGAAAAACCAGATGTGTTACGGTTTCAAGGACGTCCGACTCGCCTCCGGAAAAGAGCACAGGCTATCCTTTCATACGGGTGTCTGGAGATTCTTACAGGGACAATCAGTCCGAAAGGTGGGTGCAGGCATATAGGCAACGCAATAATAAGACATTCAGGGGTTGGTCAATCACATAGTCTCTATTGCGCCGAAGTATAGCATGAGGCCTCTGCCTGGCAAACCAAAACCTGCGGGCCCTCTCAGGATAAGATATCCCAACACAATCGATGGATTATTTTCACCCTCTCTCTAACCCTCCCGCTTCATTATTGCCGCGTACACGAAACATTTTTCCTATATTCTTAACAAATGGATAAATGGGAATGCCATCCTCCTCGCTTTTCAAAGATGGCATTCGAATGACCTCTGGCCAACCAATGGACGGCCGTTAAGTAAGCTTCTCAAGAAGGGGAGTGCCGAGGGGCTCCGCCCACGCTCGTGCTGAGCTTGCCTGTCCTGCCTGTCCTGAGTCCCATCGAAGGGATGGTCGAAACTGTTATTAAACACTCTCTCCCAGTGGCCGACTTGACAGGCGTGGTGGGTCACTATAATATGAATATTGAACCTACGATGAACGATTCCGGCGACCCTGACAGTAGTCGGTCGAACTTAACAACCGTATTAGCACTCGATTAAGAGCCGCATTGCTCTGCGCGCACTCCCTGCGAGCATAAGCAAGCGGCCTTTTGTTTTTGGAGGTATATGGCTTCCTGGGGAGGGGTAATTCTCGCAGCGGGCAAAGGGACCCGAATGCGGTCTCACACTCCTAAAGTGTTGCACCGGATAGCCGGCAAGGAGATCCTCCGATGGGTCATGGATGCCGTCCAGGTGCCAAAGCCCGATGCGGCTTTTATAGTAGTTGGCCCGGATGGCCCAGACGCCCAGGGCCCGCTAATGGATGGTGCCACGCTCTTAGTCCAGCGTGAGCGCCTCGGGACCGGCCACGCTCTAAAGCAGGCCCGATCCCACTTGCAAGGCCGGGTCGACAACATCATGGTGGTAAACGGGGACATTCCGCTGATCTCGGGACGTACCCTTCAGAGAATGATGGACCATCACCTCGAATCGGAAGCCATCCTGACCCTGCTGACCTGTCGAGTCGATGACCCGGGAGAACTGGGCCGTATAGTCAGGAACTCCCAGGGCCGGGTGACCTGCATAATCGAGCACCGGGAGGCGGGCCCCCAGCACCTGGAGATCAGTGAGATCTGCTGTGGGGCCTACTGCTTCCGGGACGATTGGCTGTGGCCGGAGCTGGAGGACCTAGAGGCCCATGAATCCGGCGAATACTATCTAACCGACCTGGTGTCTCAGGCGTCCCGAGGGGGCGTAACAGTCGAAACCATAGAGCCCGACGACCCCGTCGAGGCCCTGGGGATCAACGATCGCAAGGACCTGGCCCGAGCAGCCTCTATCCTCTACCAGAGGGCCCGGGATTCCCTCATGGCCCGGGGCGTTACCCTTCAAGACCCGCCCAGCACATTCATCGATGCCACCGTCGAAATAGGTATCGATACCATCATCTTCCCCTACACGACCATAACGGGCTCCACCAAAATCGGAGAGTCGTGCCAGATCGGGCCCCAGGCCACCATCGCCGATGGGACGATCGGCAATCGTTGTCGAATCCAGGGCTCAGTCATAGAGGAGAGCACCCTGGATGACGGCGTCGAAGTAGGCCCCTTCTGCCACATCAGGCCCGGGTCTCATCTGGAGACTGGGGTGCATTTAGGGAACTACGTGGAGGTGAAGAAAAGCAGGCTCGGGCCCGGCACCCGGGTTGGCCATTTCACATATCTGGGAGATGCCACTTTGGGGGCTAACGTGAACATCGGAGCTGGGACCATAACCTGCAACTACGATGGCGTTAAGAAAAACCCCACAATCATCGGCGATGGGGCCTTCATCGGGTGTGATTCGATGCTGGTCGCTCCGCTGACCATCGGCGCTCGAGCGGTAACGGGGGCAGGGGCCGTCGTGACCCACGATGTGCCCGACGATACCCTGGTAGTTGGGATGCCGGCACGGGCCAGGAAAGACCTTACCGATGAATCCTGCATGGGCGAGGATTAACCCATACTATTGTTTTATCACTGCATAGCTATCGGCGCTATTCACGAGCGGCAATCAAGGAAGGAGCAATCCTTCAAGGGGAAAGGGTGCTAGGATGGCCCATTCGGAATCTAAGAAAGAATCTACCGGAAACCACCAGAGGAACAGCAGAAGATCATCTACCGGCCTGCTGGGCAAGCTGATCTCCCTGTTCAGGAGGAACCGGCACGCCTCCCAGGACCCTCCACCAGCTATTCTGGTGGACACCGAGGGACACGAACAGATTCTCGAGGAGGACGAATCCCAGATGGTCCGGTCCATCATCGCGCTGGACGAGACCATGGCCAGAGAGATTATGGTGCCACGCATAGATGTGGTGGCCCTGGACGTGAACACCTCCCTGTCCGACGTCGTCCGCACCATCATCGAAAGGGGCTTCAGCCGCATCCCCATCTACGAAGACACCATCGACAACATCGTGGGCGTCCTTTACGCCAAAGACATTTTGCGCTTCTGGGGCCAGCCCGATGATAAGTTGGACATCAGAAAGATAGCCAGGACTCCTCACTTCATCCCCGAGACGAAGCGGATAGACGAACTCCTCCAGGAATTCAGAGCCAAGAGGGTCCACATGGCCATCGTCGTAGACGAATACGGCGGCGTGGCAGGCCTGGTTAGCCTCGAAGACCTGGTCGAGGAGATAGTAGGGGAGATCGAGGACGAGTTCGATACAGGGGAGCCCCAGATCGAGACCATCAGCCCCACGGAAGTCATCATGGACGCCGGCGTCAGCATCGACCTGCTGAACGAGACCCTCTCCCTCGATATTCAGGGCGAGGACTTCGACAGTATCGGTGGGTTTATCTACGACCGGCTCGGCAAGATACCCAGTCCCGGAGATGAGATACGTGCCAATGGGTTTGTGGTGTCCGTGTTGTCTACTACTGGACGCCGCATTCGTAAAGTAAAGATCGTCAAGGTATCTAAACCAGAGCGACAGGAATAGGCCTCCTAATACCAGTTGGGCACTGTCGCAATCATCAAATTGGGCCGTCCATCTGGGTCAGGGGATAAAAAAGCGACCCCGACTAAGCCGGGGCCGTCTTTTCATTAAACCGACGTTGAAATCGTCTACTTCGGCGTCCTCAACACAATGATGGGGGCACTAGCCTTGGCATCGGCGCTTCCCTCGGCCATCACGGTCCACACCCCTACCCCCACAGACGGAGACAGGCCGAAGGTGTCACTGAAGGCCCCCGACGCGTTGGCGGTTGTGCTACCCAACGCAACATTGGAGCCCCCGGAACCGGCTCCCAGCACCTCCAGGGATACCGTCTCGCCGTTGGAGAACCCGGACCCGTTAACTGTTATCGATCCGCCTTCCAGGACGCCGGAAGGTGAAATCACAATACTGGCTACGATTTGGGGCCCCGGGGGCCCTTCTGGCCCGGGCCGGCCGGGGACGGCCGCCTCTCCCTGAGGCCCTCGCTCGCCGGTGAGGCCCTGTTCACCCGGAGGCCCCTGGTCTCCTGAGCAAGCTGCTGCTACCAGAAAGGACATCAGCAGAGTCAATACCAATATGGATAGTTTCCTGCCGCTGGCAAAGCTGGTCATGTGAACTCCTCTCGGGAACGCTGGCCAAACAGTATGCGGAGCGCCGATCTACGAAGGGGCCCGCTAGTGACTGGCGTAATGAAATGATATGAGAGGACAATGAGGCTGTCAACCCCTGCTTAGGTAGGCATCAGGGGCCTTAGATGTAACCAGGGCCTGGAGAGGGCCTTGCTTTAGCCGGTGGCCTTTCCCTATAGTATAATTTGGGTTCCGGGGCAGGAGAGGTGTCCGAGTGGATTAAGGTGCCGGTCTCGAAAACCGGTGTGCGTTTCGGCGTACCGTGGGTTCGAATCCCACCCTCTCCGCCATATCTAGCTTTCCGCTATCCCCGGGCCTTTGGAGAGGTGCTGGAGTGGCCGAACAGGCGCGACTGGAAATCGCGTAGGGGAGCAATCCTCTCGTGGGTTCGAATCCCACCCTCTCCGCCAACCCCTTCTAATAGGCCTATGCTTAAAATTACATTTGCCCTTCAAGATTGCTATGCTAGAATGACCTCCTATGGATGATCTCAAATACTGGATCTCGTTCCACAGGGTCCCGGGCATCGGGCGGGCCAGGTTCTCCGCCCTGGAAAAGCACTTCGGGACCCTGGAGTCGGCCTGGAAAGCCAGCCCGGGCCAGCTAAGGGACGCGGGTCTGGACCGGCGCTCCGTCAAAAGCATCCTCGCCGAAAGGGATAAGATCGATCCCGATGCCGAGATGGAGATTCTGCAACGTCACCAGATCAAAGCCCTCACCTGGAACGATTCCCAGTACCCTCCCAGGCTCAAGGAGATCTACGACCTGCCCCCCGTCCTCTATGTCAGGGGTTCCCTGGAAGAACAGGACGAATGGGCCATTGCCGTCGTCGGGACCCGCCGCCCCACGGCCTACGGCCGGGAGATGGCCGAGGTGCTGTCGGAGGCCCTGGCCCGCAACAGGATAACCGTGGTCAGCGGCCTGGCCCGGGGGATCGATTCCATAGCCCATAAAGCCGCCCTGGCCGTTGGAGGCAGGACCCTGAGTGTCCAGGCCTGCGGCCTGGACATGGTCTATCCCGCAGAGCATCGCGGCCTGGCCCGAGAGATCATGGAGGCCGGCGCCCTCATAAGCGACTATCCACTGGGCATACAGCCCCGGTCAGATCACTTTCCCAGGAGAAACCGTATTATGAGCGGCCTGGCCCTGGGGACCCTGGTCATCGAGGCGGGCCAGACCAGCGGAGCCCTCATCACCGCATCCTATGCCCTGGAGCACAACCGGGAGGTTTTCTCCGTTCCGGGCAGCGCCCTTTCCCTCAAGAGCGCTAAACTGGTGACCCAGGTCGAAGATATCCTGGAGGAACTGAATCTTACCATGGTCCCCCAGCAACTGGAGATGCGTGAGATGATACAGGCCACAGGCTCCGAGGCCTCTCTGCTCCAGTTCCTGTCCTACGAACCGGTGCACATTGACGAAGTGACACGTCGTTGCAACCTTCCCATATCCACAGTGAGCAGCACACTGGCCATGATGGAGCTCAAGGGCATGGTGAGGCAGGTGGGCGCCATGAACTATGTGAAGTGTCGGGAGACTCAGGCCGCCTATACTACATCGGCATAAGAGGAGATATGGCAAAGAATCTGGTTATAGTCGAATCCCCCGCAAAGGCCCGGACCATAGGGAAAATCTTGGGCAAGGATTATCAGGTGATGGCCTCCCTGGGCCACGTCCGAGACCTTCCCCAATACCGCTTCGGTGTAAACGTGGCCGAGGACTTCACCCCTTACTATGAGGTCCCAAAGGACAAGAAGGAGATAGTCAAGAAACTGGCAGCCATAGCCCAGAAGGTCGAAACGGTGTATCTGGCCACAGACCCTGACCGTGAGGGGGAGGCCATCTCCTGGCACCTGGTGCAGGCCTCCAAGATGAAAGATGTTTCCATCAAACGGGTCGTCTTCCACGAGATCACCGAGAGCGCTATCAAAGACGCCTTCAAAAACCCCAAAGAGATAGACATGGACCTGGTCGATGCCCAGCAGGCTAGAAGGGTACTGGACCGTGTAGTTGGCTATCGCCTCAGCCCGCTCCTGTGGAGAAAGATCGAGAAGGGACTCTCGGCGGGGCGGGTCCAGTCCGCAGCTTTGCGAATGATTGCAGATAGAGAGGCTGATATCCAGAACTTCGTGGCGGCGGAGTACTGGACCATCGAAGCCGACCTGAAGAAGGAAGCGAAAGGCCCTCAGGACCTGTTCAAAGGTGTCTTAACAGGCTACAAGGGCAGCAAGAAGAAGCTGACCATCCCCAGCGAAAAGGAGAGCAAGAAGATCGCCTCAGACCTGGGCGCTGCCACGTACGTCGTTGCCAAGGTAAGCAAGAAGAATGTCCGCCGCAACCCCCAGGCCCCATTCACCACCAGCACCCTTCAGCAGGAGGCCGGGAAGAAGCTGCGCTTCACAGCAAAACGCACCATGGTCGTGGCCCAGCAGCTATACGAGGGGCTGTCCACAGGAACAGAAGGGGAGGTAGGCCTTATCACCTACATGCGCACCGACTCAACGTCGGTCTCCAACGAGGCCCGCAACGAAGTTAGAAGCTATATCGACCAAAGATTCGGCCACAAGTTCCTACCGGCCTCTCCCAGGGTGTTCACCAGAAAGAGCAAGGGAGCACAGGAGGCCCACGAGGCAATTCGCCCAACCTCGGCGGCCAGGGACCCAGAGAGTTTGAAGAGCTACCTCTCCTCGGACCAGTTCCGCCTGTACGAGCTCATCTGGAAGCGAATGGTGGCCAGTCAGATGTCCAGCGCCGCCATCGAGTCCACCTCCGCGATTATGGACGCCAAAAGCTCCAACTCCGGGCAGGTGTATTTATTCAAGGCCACCGGTTCCCTGGTCACCTTCCCGGGCTTCCTGGTGCTTTACGGCGAGGACCCCGACGAAAAGGCAGAGCAGGACAAGCAAAAACCGCTACCTGAGCTCTCCGATGGTGACGGATTACAGTGCCTGGACCTCAACCAGAGTCAGCACTTCACCCAGCCCCCGCCCCGCTATACCGAGGCCTCTCTCATAAAGGCCCTGGAGGAAAACGGCATCGGGCGGCCCAGCACCTACGCCCCCACCATCTCTACCATCCAGGACAGGAAGTACGTCCAAAAGGAGAAGGGCAGGTTCTTCCTCACCAAGCTGGGCCTCACCGTAAATGACCTTCTCACTGAGCACTTCCCGGATGTGGTCAACCTGGGGTTTACCGCCGAGATGGAGCGGGAGTTGGATGAGGTTTCCCGGGGCGAGCGGAGCTGGGTGCCCGTGGTGCGAGACTTCTACGAGCCCTTCCAGAAGGCGCTCGACCGGGCCAACGAGGCCATCCCCGACGAGGCCTCCGGCCTCATATGCGAGTTGTGCGAAAAGCCCCTGGTCGTCCGTTCGGGGAGAAGGGGTCGGTTCATCGGCTGCAGCGGCTACCCGGAGTGCAAAAATACCAGGCCCCTGCCCAGCGAGGAGAAGGAAGCTTCCCAGCTCGAAGAGATAGACGAGACCTGTGACAAGTGCAGCCGGCCCATGGTGGTCAGGAACGGTCGGCTGGGCAAGTTCATCGCATGCACCGGCTACCCGGAATGCAAGAACACCAAGCCTTATATCGTAAAGACCGGCACCCAGTGTCCCCGGTGCCAGGGTGACATCATCGAGAAGCGGAGTCGTAAAGGGCGTACCTTCTACGGCTGCGGCAATTACCCTACCTGTACCTTCGCCGTGAACCAGAGGCCCTTGGCGAAGCCCTGCCCCCAGTGCGAGGGCCTGCTGGTGGAATCGGGCATGGACAGCGCCCGGTGCCTCAAGTGTAAGACCCGCTACAGCGTCGACGAATTGGACCCTGCGACCGAGACTGAGGAGGCGATAGCCGTTTAGCTAACCCGAGAATACTCACTGTCATTCTGAGCCCCGGCCTGTCCCGATACTCGGGACGTAACGGGGCGAAGAATCTAGGCGGGGGATTCATTTATTTGAATAAGGATTCTTACGCCCACTCCAGACCCGACTAATCGTGGTGACAAGATACGACAACTGCCCCCCTGGTTAAATAACGAACCTGTGCAACAGTATCTAGCCAAATTCATCCAGCACCTGGAGGGAGAGCGTAACCTCTCCCCCTACACCGTCCGCAACTACCGGACCGACCTCGTCCCCTTCTTCCATTTCGTGGAGGCCGAAGGGGTTGAGGGCCTGGAGGCAGTGGACCGGAAGCTGCTGCGCCGCTACGTGGCCTGGTTAATCCAGGACAGGCCCATCCTCCTGACCAAAGGCACCATAAAGCGGGGCCACGCGATGCGCAGTGTAGCCCGTAAGATAAGCGTCCTCCGCACTTTCTACCGGTTCCTGGTGAGGGAGGACTACCTGGAGAGCAGCCCCGTATCCCGGCTCGCCCTGCCCAAGATGGAGAAAAGGCTCCCCACTTTCCTATCCAAGCAGCAGGCAGCGAAACTGGTAGAGGCGCCCGATAAGGACGGCCCCCTGGCCCTCAGGGATCGGGCCTTGCTGGAACTTCTCTACGCCGCCGGCCTTCGTGTCAGCGAGATAGCCGGCCTGGACGTGGAAAACATCGACCGACATACCCGGGAGGCAAGGGTCCTGGGCAAGGGGTCCAAGGAGCGACTGGTCCTGATGGGCCGGTCGGCATCGGAAGCCCTGGAGGTGTACCTTGCCCGAGCCAGGCCGGAGCTGGCCAAAGGCGGAAGGACCCGGGCCCTCTTTCTCAACAGGTATGGAGCCCGCCTTTCGGTGCGGAGCGTACAGAACCTGGTCCGACGCTACTCACTAAAGGAGGGTTTCGGCAGCCGGGTCCATCCCCACACCCTGCGCCACAGCTTCGCGACCCATCTCCTGGATGGCGGCGCCGACCTGCGGGTGGTCCAGGAGCTGCTGGGCCACGAGAGCGTCAGCACAACCCAGATCTATACCCACATGACCACCACCGAGATCCGAAAGACCTATGTCAAGGCCCATCCACGGGCCCAGGTGTCAGAGGAGCAGCTGTGAAGATCCTTGTGATATACGGGCCGAACCTCAACCTGCTGGGTAAAAGGGACCCGGCCCACTACGGCACCCGGACCCTCTCCGATATAAACGACGCCCTCGCCAGGAAGGCGTCGGAGCTGAAGGTCGAACTGGCCACCCTTCAGTCCAACAGCGAGGGAACGCTCATCGATTTCATCCAGGAGCAAACCGACGGCGCCGCAGGGATCATAATAAACCCCGGGGCCCTCACCCACTACGGGCTGTCCCTGAGGGATGCCCTGGCCGACACCGGCCTCCCTGTCATCGAGGTGCATCTCTCCAACATTCACGCCCGGGAGAGATGGAGAACCAAATCGGTCATCGCTCCCGTCGCCAGGGGGCAGATCTCAGGCCTGGGGTGGCGGGGTTTCCTCGCAGCCCTGGACCTCTTGGTCCAGCTATTAGAAGAGAATGATTAGTGTTTGGCACCCGAAATCAGAGTAGCCTTCGGTCGAGGGTCGTCGGGAGTCCAGAAGGGGGAGCCCCCCGTTCGTGGTGAGCTTGTCGAACCATGCGGGAAGGACCGGAAGGATGGGGGCGGGCAGGCGGGGGGAAAACTTCTGCCATAAGGCGCGCTTAACAAGGCCTTAGAACATATCTACAACGTCATGGCAACAGTGCACAAAGAGACCCGTTTAAACAGGCTGAGGGATAAGCTCCAGCAGAACGGTCTGGACACCATCCTCATATCCCAGCCAGAGAACCGGTTCTACCTGTCCGGATTCAGCGGCTCGGCGGGGTACCTGGTGATCTCCCAGGACCACGCCCTCATCGCCACCGATTTCCGCTATTTCCAGCAGTCAGAGCGCCAGGCACCCGACTTCCAGCTGGTCAAGATGCAGGGCGGCAAACCCCTGGGCTGGCTCCTGGAGGCCCTCTCCCAAACCAGGCCCCGTCGCCTGGGCTTTGAAGCCGAGGATGTCTCCTTCTCCTTTTACACAGCCCTGAAAAAGGCCCTCGCCGGCATGCCCTCGGACCAGCGTCCCCGCCTCATGGCCACCCGTAACCTGGTCGAGTCCTTGAGGATCGTCAAAGACCCATCGGAGATGGAAGAGATCCAGCGGGCCGCGGCAATAGCCGACGGCGCCCTCGAGAGGGTGGTCCCTGGGATCGAGGCCGGAATGACGGAGAAGCAGGTCGCCTGGGAGCTGGAGAAGGCGATGCGGGAGCAGGGGGCCGACGCCATCAGCTTCGAGACCATCGTAGCCTCGGGACCCAACGGCGCCCTTCCCCACCATCGCCCCGGCGATAGAGTAATTCGTGAAGGGGAGCCCATAGTAATCGACATGGGGGCCAGGGTAAACGGCTATTGCAGTGACATCACCAGGACCGTCGTAGTCGGCACACCCGACGAAAAGCTCAAGAAGGTATACGACACCGTCCTGGGCGCTCAGCTCACCGCCATCGCCACGGTCCAGTCTGGGATGACGGGTCATGATGCCGATGGCCTGGCCCGAATAGTTATCGATAAGGCAGGATACGGGGATAAGTTCGGCCACTCTCTGGGTCACGGCATCGGCCTCGCGGTCCACGAAAGCCCCATCGTTGGGCCCAGGGGCTCCACCACCCTAGAACAGGACATGGTCTTCACCATAGAGCCCGGAATCTACCTCCCCGGGTGGGGGGGTGTTAGGATCGAGGATATGGTCGTCCTTGAAAACGATAAAGCCAGGGTTATTACCAGGACCCCAAAGGGCCTTGGCTGAGGATTAAAGATGATCGAGAGCGGCGATATCAGAAAGGGCATGACCGTCGAGATGGATGGCGCTCTGTACAAGATCCTGGACTTCAAGCACATCAAGATAGGCCGGGGCTCGGCCCAGGTCAGGATGAAGCTTCGTAACATAACCGAAGGCCACACCATCGAGCGTACATTCCAGGCGGGAGAGAGGTTCGCCGTCGCCCACCTGGAGCGCCGGACCGCCCAATTCCTGTACAGGGACGGGGACCTCCTATATCTCATGGACACCGAGACCTTCGATCAGAACCCCATCTCCACCGACCTGGTCAAAGACCTGACGGGTTACCTGAAGGAAGGTATGACCCTGGACATAATCCTCCACGGCGACGAGCCCATCGGGGTCGAGCTGCCAACCACGGTTGATCTCATCGTTACCCGCACCGACCCTGGATTCAAGGGCAATACCGCCCAGGGCGGCACCAAGCCCGCCACCCTGGAGACGGACCTCACGCTGAACGTGCCTCTCTTCGTCAACGAGGGGGACACAATCAAAGTCGACACCCGGACCGGCCAGTACCAGGAACGGGTCTGAGAGTACATCAAGCTGAAAATGAGAGGAAAGGGGCTTTAGGTTTTTCGAGGGTGTGCAGGGGGCCGAAACCCCCGCTCGTGGTGAGCTTGTCGAACCATGTCAGGGGTATTGGGGGCTTGTCCTGCCTTCTATCGAAGGGAGCTTGCCCCGATACTCGGGACTTGACGAGGGATGTGCTCCCATTAAAAACATACCTGTCCGAGCTGCGTATAATAGAAACACACGGAGGTGGCTATGAAACTGGTCAAAGAGATACTGGTCCCCGCGGAGCACGGGGTCGCCTACCACGTAAAGAAGGGCCAGACCCAGCGGGTCATCATGGTCGATGGGCCCCAGGTCGGGGACTGGATAGCCTTCAACGTCGACAACTTCAAAGAGCACTTCTGCCCCACCCACTCCTACATCCATAACAACGTCGCCGGCACGGGCACCAACACCGCCATTAGGGACTTTTACTCCCGACCACCCCACCTGAACATCATGTTCACCGTCACCGCTGATACGGTGGGCACTCACTGGGTGATGAGCGGCGGCAAGTGCACGCCCCAGAGGTATAAGTTCTGGGGGGTGGAGGGCCACCACAGAAGCTGCTTCGAGAACCTGGCCGAGGCCATAGACCCCTTCGGCCTCACCCCCGAGGACGTTCCCGACGTATTCAACATGTTCATGAACGTGGAATACGACCAGCAGGGCCGCTACCACATCAAGGCCCCGGCAGCGGGCAAAGGCGGCTATATAGACATGCGGGCCGAAATGGACTGCCTGGTCGCCCTATCGGCATGCCCCGCCGGCGATGTCTCGTTGGTCAACGGCGAGGGGCCCGACAAGGGAAACAAGCGGCTGAAGGTTGAAATCTACGAATAAAAGGTTCCTAAATAGGAGGCACCTGTGATTAGAGTTTCCATAATCTACAACAAGGTGGGAGACAGCACCTTCGACTACGACTACTACGTCAGCTCCCACATGCCCATGGCAGGCCGGGAATTCAACGCCGCGCGGTGGGAAGTAGACAACATTGTCGCCACGCCGGACGGAAGTCCATCGCCCATCCACTGCATCGGCCATATTTATTTCAACAGCATGGAGGATTTACAGAAGTCGATGGTCGAGCCCTCTGTCGGAAAGGTCATGGGCGATATACCCAACTACTATTCGGGAGGTCCTCCCGTCATCCTCATCAGCGAGATCCACGAGGGATAAACCCCTCTGAGGTTTTTAACAAGGGCATAGAAAGTAGAGCCCATCCCTCCTGCACTGGAAGGATGTGGCCTGTCCTGCCTGTCCTGAGCTCCGTCGAAGGAAGCTTGTCCCGCTACTCGGGACTTACCGAAGGAGGCTAAGGGTTTTTGAAACCAGCTCTAGAGCTTGGCTGGTTTTCCACGGGCAGAGGCCCGGGCTCCCGTAATCTTCTAAATACCATCGCCGCCGCCATCAGGCGGGGGGAGATCGACGCCCGTATCCAGTACGTCTTCAGCAACCGGGAGCCGGGCGAGGCCAAGGGCAGCGATCAGTTCTTCAGCCTTGTGAAACGCCTGGGCCTCCATCTGGTCTGCTACTCATCCAGAAAGTTCAAAAGAGGGTGGGCCGGAGGGCAGGGCCCGTGGCGCGTGGCTTACGATCTAGAGGTGATGCGTCGCCTGGCCAGCTTCAGCCCTCATCTCTGCGTCCTGGCCGGGTACATGCTCATCGTCGGCCCCCGGATGTGCTCCCGCTACACCATGATCAACCTCCATCCAGCGGCCCCAGGAGGCCCTGAAGGGACCTGGCAGGAGGTCATC
This sequence comes from Chloroflexota bacterium, assembly GCA_022566235.1. Classification (GTDB taxonomy): domain Bacteria; phylum Chloroflexota; class Dehalococcoidia; order Plut-88900; family Plut-88900; genus JACZVB01. The sequence goes on along the minus strand of JADFJI010000019.1, from coordinate 612 downwards.
TGGAAGCTGATCGGTCAAGGAGCGACCCAAAGCGGTATCAAGATGCACCTGGTCACCGATGAGCTGGACAAAGGCCCCACAATCTCCTTTTGCACCTACCCTCTACGAGGCGGGGCCTTCGACCCGTGCTGGAGCGCCGTCTCCGATAAATCGGTGGAGGAGTTGAAGGCGGGAAAGGGAGAGGAGTTGCCGCTGTTCAAGCTGATCCGCCGGGAGGGGGCACGGCGGGAGTTGCCCCTAATATTGGAGACGTTGAAGACCGTTGCAGACGGCCGGGCCAGGGTAGATCGAGCCGGGCCCATCGAGCCCCGGGACCTCACCGCCACCATCGAAAACGCTATCTCCTAGCGCCCCCTGTACTCGGCCTGCCTCTTCTCCACAAAAGCCAGAGGGCCTTGCTTTGAGGGGGCGGTAACCTCAATAGGGGACCATCCTTCCCAGGAAGGACGGGGCTCGCAACGACGGCTGAACGAAGGGGGCTCGCCCCTCGTCGTTGCGAGCGAGTTGGCGAACGAAGGGGGCTGGCGGGGTAGAAAGGGCTTTCGGTATTGGAAACATCCTCTTTGGGATGAGTACATGAGGGCAATGGTGAGGAAAACCTTTAGGACAGGG
>JADFJI010000317.1 GCA_022566235.1 Chloroflexota bacterium | reverse complement strand
TTCCTTTCTCTCTATAGGCATTGCCCACCACCCTAGATTCTTCGTCATCCTTCCCATGCGAGAAGGACTCCTCAGAATGACAGACTAACTGGTCTCCCGATACTCGGGACTTGCTGAAGGAGGGTGAGGGTCCTCCTCTACAGCCCATGCACCGCGGCCACATTACCCCCCACTATCTTCTCCTGCTCCTCAGCCGTCAGGCCATCCAGTATCTCCAACAGGGTTTCATGGGCCTCCAGCCCTATGGACCGGATGTGTGGGAAGTCCGATCCCCACATCACGCCGTCGGCACCGATGTGCTGCACCGCTTCCCGGCCCAACGGGTCGTCAATCATCCCGTGCCACATACGTTTTTTCACATAGTCGCTGGCCGTCATCTCCAGCTTGGGCAGAGGGATCCGGTGGGCCAGGGCTCCCTGGATCTGATCCAGGCGAAACATGTAGGCCGGTATCCAGGAGATCTCCCACTCGGCACAGATCAGTTTCAGCCCGGGAAATCTATCCAGTATCCGCCCGAAGATGAAATCGTCGGCCAGGACCCCGGAAAGCTCCGTGAACAGGTCGAGCCATGTACTGGCCGCTCTACCTATCTCCTCCCTGGTGTGAAAGTGCAGAGGGTCGGGGACGCGGCCCGTGATACTGTGCAGAGTGACGGGCACCCCCATCTCCTGGGCCGCCGCCCAGAAAGGATCGTAGACCCGATCTCGATACGGCGGGCAGCCCTCCGGCGGCACCACGTTTATCATGGCTCCCCTCAGGCCCTTTTTCACTACCCTGTCCAGCTCCTTCAACCCCCAGGCCACGTCGTCTATGGGCACCGCACCGATGCCCAGAAGGGTCTCGGGGCTGTGTGAGGAGAACTCGATCAACCAGTCGTTGTAGGCCTGGGCCGCCGCCCGCACCACCTCCCTATCCGTTCCCTGCATGGTCAGCATCATCAGGGTGGGATTCAACACCTCGGCCTCCACCCCCGCCTCCTTCTGGAACTGGACCCTCTTGGAAGGGTCCTGGCCCGCATCCACCAGGTCACCCATCTTCTCCATCTCCGCCTCGGTCTGGTCTATCTTGAGGACCTGAGCCCCGGTATAGAAGAAGCGACCCCTCCGGCCCAGGTGCTCGTCGATGATGCGGGGCGTCCGCTCGCCGAACCTGGGGCCTATGGCCTTCCACCACAGGTCCGTCGGCTCCAGCACATGGGAATCCGCGGATATCACCCTATCGAAATGCCGTTCCATGCCCTCCTCCATTCTTATGGCCTGCATCAATTCTTATGGCCTGCATCAATCCCGGCGCCTATTCATACTACCGCCTACCACGGCCTCTAGTGAAGTTTTAGCGACTTGGTATCGCTAATCGCCCCTAATCCCCGAAGATGTCCAAAGGCAGGAAGGCCGACACCACCACGTTGGGCAGGTCCACCACCTCGCTCACCTTGAAGTCCACCGCCACGCTGCAGATGCAGTAGGCCTGCTCTCGGGAGTAGCCCCGGTCCATCAGCAGATCGATCATGTTAAGCAGCGCCTGCCGGGTCGCCAGGGTGATGTTACCGCCATCGTTGACGCCATCGGCGATGGGCATCCCTGTGGTTGCGACGAACCGCTTCGGCGCGGCCATCTCCGGCGAGGTGAAATAGTCGTCGGACTCGAACATGGGGAACCGTATCCCTCTCCTCTCCGCCTCCCCCTTCCGTATGTTGAACCGCGCCACCAGGGTCGCCGACATCTCCACCGCCGTGCCGCAGCACTCGCTGTCACCCTGGGCGAAGTGGGCGTCCCCCGCGGAGAACAGCGCCCCCTCCACGAATACGGGGCACAGGAGCCGGACCCCTCTGGTGAGCTGTTTGATGTCCATGTTCCCCCCGTTCTCCCTGGGAGGTATGGTCCTCAGACCCTGGGAGGCCACCGGCTCCCAGGATGGCACCGCTCCGTTGGGCTCAGGAGGGAGCGCAATGCCGCCCCTTTTGCTCACCTCCTCCTCTCTCCGCTGCGCCCTCTCTCTCAGATCGTGGGAAGGGGCCACACCAATGGTGCCCATGAAAGAGGCCTCGGGGATGCGGACGTTGGGGATATCGTCCGAGACTGCGTGCTTCCCGTCCATGCGCCACTTTACCAGGAACGGCTCCGTGTACAGGTCCGCCAGGAACCCGAACCCCGGCATGATGGTGGTATAGCCGAAGGTGCTGGGCACTATGTCCCTGAGCTGTATCTCCAACAGGTCCCCGGGCTGCGCGCCCTTGACGAACACGGGCCCCGTCAGGGGATGGACCAGGTTTCGGTCCAGGCCCTCGACCATGACCTTCGCAATGGAGTCCGGCTTGCACTGGCCGTCCAGGGCGTCCCGGGTCTGGAGCACCACCTCCTCACCCGGGTCAACCTCCAGGGCCGGGGGGATGTCGGGATGCCACCGGTTGTGCCCCTTCTCCGGCTCTTCTCCGCACTGCTTGGAGTAGTCCAGCTCTATGCTTTTCATCTTTTCCCCCCGGCGCTCACTATGCTGATGTCAGGCATTCCGGCCTTCTCGTATACGTTGTAACCCCTTGGTCATTGACCTAGCGGGAGCTCCGAATCCCCTCGATCTATCCCATCAAATCCACCGAGTCGAACCCTAGCTCCACTGTAGCGGTTTACCCCGTTCTAGTGTGAATTTGGCCCGCGATAGGTCACTAGAGTGAGTTTAGTTAGGAGGACCGCGCTGTGGTAGAGCGGTCATTATGCCACATACAGAGGTCATGACTTCAACAGGGTGCCGTTTCCAGCTTGAATACCCTGTTAGTCCGAGACGAGCAGAAAAATGAGGAGTCCGAGGGCACTGAGAAAGATGATAAAGACGAAGCCGATTAACCAGTAGGAGGTCAGGGTCGATTTCCAAAGACCTTCCAGTTGAGCCCAGCGCCTTGGAGTCATGCCAACGCCCCTTCCCAGCCGCTAATCCCCTCCTCCTCCTCTGAGGCTCCCCCTGGATCCCAACAGCCCAATCCACCAATGCGAATTGCAGTTCAGGCAAACCCGCTCGCAAGAGTCC
>JADFJI010000018.1 GCA_022566235.1 Chloroflexota bacterium | reverse complement strand
CTCTACCTTTATCACCCGGGCCCCCATCTCCCCCAGAAGCATACAGGTATGAGAGCCGGCTATGTTGATGGAGAGGTCCAGGATGACCACATCGGATAGGGCTGCGTCCATGTTGTCGGCCTTTCGTGTACGGCCTTTTCAGAAGCTGGCGGATGGCTTCCCGGGCCCTGCGCGCCAGGGCAAGCGGCCCAGGCGGACAGGTTCCAGAAAGCAATAAAAGAATTGTGCCATCCCCTATAGTGGGTGTCAATCTACGCATGGAGCCGGCACCTCCGCGCTTGAGGAAGGGCTTCAGCCCCTGTCACCGGGAACGCATCGGCTATAATAGTCGGGAGCCGAGGGGGTGAAGGCGTGCCTGAGATACCGGACCTGGAAAATATCAAGGCCTTTTTGAACGGGGTGCTCCCCGGGGTCAAGGTAACGGGGGTGGAGACCAGGATACCCCTGGTCATACGGAGGCCTATTCCCCAGGAGTTCGCCAGCATCCTGGAGGGGAACGCCTTCCAGGAGGTGACGCGCCGGGGGAAGTTCCTGGTCTTTCACACCACGTCGGGACACGTCATGGCCATCAACGCGATGCTCACGGGCCACCTTCAGTACACGGGGCCCGAGACCCGGCGACACGCTAAGACCTGCTTTGTTCTAAGTCTGGAAAACGGCATGGAGCTGCGCTATTACGATGGCCGACTCATGGGAAAGGTCTACCTGGTCCCCCGGGGGCAGGAGGCCCTCATCCCCAGGTTCGAGGAGATGGGCCCCGATGCCCTGGACCCTCAGGTCACCCTGGAACTGTTCCGCAAACGGATCCGAAGATATACGGGTCAGATCAAGGGCATCCTGGTCAAAGACACCTTCATTGCTGGAATAGGCAACGCCTACTCAGACGAGATCCTATTCGAGGCGGGGATATACCCGTTTCGCCGTCGCCCGACCCTGACAGAGGACGAGATCGAGGCCCTTTACAACAGCATCCATCTGGTGCTGAAGGAGGCGACGGAGACGATTGGCCGGCGGATGAACGGCAGGATAGACCTGAAGATACGGGACTTCCTGAAGATACATCGCAAGGGCCAGCAGTCGTGCCCCAGGTGCGGCAACAGGATCGGGGAGGTCAAGGCGAACCAGAGGCTGACCAACTTCTGCCGCAATTGTCAGAGGTGAGGGAATTGCTGAGGCTTACGCCTTATTCTCGCCCGCCCTCGGGATGATTCTGATGGGATGCCCCCAGTCCCCCATCATTTAGGCGAGCCCACTTGGTGCGTAGTGTAGAGAACCTTACCCTGCACATCCACGCGCCCACCCCAGTCCACCTGAGGTGGTTATAATAGTATTCTGCGAAGCCGGTGTTCCTGGGACCAATCGAATATGACTCAGGATTAGCTGTAGGTGTAGGAAGTAGGAATAAGAATAAGATGGTTAGCGAACCGAAGGCCATAGAGATCACGGAAAATGGGCTGCTCATAGACTGGGACGACGAGCACAGGAGTCTCTACCCGTTCAAGGCCCTGAGGGGGGAGTGCCGCTGTGCAAACTGCATAGACGAGTGGAGCGGCCGGCGCATCTTGGACACCGGCTCTATACCCCTGGATATCCAGATTGTGGACTTCATCGAGGTGGGGCGTTACGCGATCCAGATCCTATGGAGCGATGCCCACGAGACGGGTATCTACTCCTTCGAGCTGCTGGGCTCCCTCTGCAAGTGCGACCGCTGCCTGGAAGAGAAGACCGGCTGACACCACACCACCAGTTCGTGAATGTCACCACGACGGGCTGGGCCGAGCGGGCCGGAGTAACGTGGTTGTCCAGGCTAGCGGAAGAGCTGTAGGAACCTGTCCTCGTATTCGGAGAAGAGCCCCCAGCGGTCAAGCTCCCGCTTCAGCTCGTTGGGGTTTCCGACCTTCATCATCACCTTCTGAAACATCTCCTCGATGCTCTGGCGGGCGTCGGCTGTCGTCCCCGAGGAGTCGATGCTTACCAGACCACTTCCCTGAAAGTCCCGGAGGTTGCCTTCCAGGGAGCGGGCGGTCAGATCGTGGATAAACTTCAGCAGGGAGATATCCCAGAGCTCGTCTACCCCCCGTATTATGCCCACCAGGGGGTCATCACCTACGTCCTTCACTATCCTATCCATCACCGATAGGACGTTCCCGCTGACGATGTTCAGGTTCTCCTGTTCATTGCGGTAATGGTACAGGATGCCCGGGACGCTAGACCCGTACTCCGATATCAGGCGTTTAAAGTATCCTCGGGCGTTGTCACCGAATCCCTGCAGGTTGAGCATATACCCGGGGGTGACCACCCGGGGCCTCTCGGAGATCACCCGTCCCTCTCGAATGACGGTGTCATCTGTTGCGCTTATCAGGTCGCTGTAAGCAGGTTTGGTCAGGAGAAAATACCGGACGTTGGTGGTGCCGAAAGTAGCCAGGTTCTGACGAGGCGCTCTCAGCACCTCGGTCTCGCTCATGGCGTAGGCTATTCGGTCGTCGTCGTCGATATCCATGCTTCGGTCTTTCCGACGGTTCGGGTCACGGGATGGCCGTCAACTGTTCCTTGTACTCCTTCATGTGCAGATCGTATTGAGAATCCAACTGGGCCTGGACTTTGTGCCACTCCATTTGAAACTGTGGATGGGCCTCTACGTGTTGGATGGGCACCGGGGGCATGCCCTGCTGCTGCATCGCCTGACTGAGTTTGACCTGGATCTCTCTCTTCAGGTTCTCGAACGCCTCTTTCCGCTGCAGTTCCCCCTGGCCCGTGTAGTGGTTGAATATCTGCCTTATCTTGCTGAACACGTTCTCCACGGCGCCTGGGTCCTTCTTGATTACCTTGAGACCCTCCATAGCCAGCCTATTTTGCTGCTTCGAGGCATCGTCGGAGGGAAGCTCTATATTCCTGATCAGGATCTCCTGAATGCCCTGGATTAGCCAGCCCTTGATCTCATCATCGTACTCGTTGAGCTCGGTTCTAAGATTAAGATCGCCCTTCAGATACCGGGCTGCAAGCTTCTGCCCTTCTTCGGCGTACTTGGACTGCTTCAACTCCTCGGGCGAGGCTTTCCCCAGTTTCTCAACCCTCTCCAGGGCCCTCTCAAGCGCGGTGGGTATCCTATCCATGTGTACACTCTCGACCCTGAAATTTCATCGATTTGGAAGGCGTGCGCCGACGCACGGGCCTTTGCTCCGACCCAATTAGATGCATGTTCATATATTCATTGTATCAAATGCACAGCTCAGAGGAACAGGGAAGCTATCTAACCTTCAATTTTCAGCCCGCTCCCGGTCGGAGGCAAGGGCCAGAGTTGAAATTGACTTCCCATAGATTGGTGGCTATTCTTAGAATATTCTCATACCAGTTCTTTGACGCAAGGGGTCAAAAAATGGTATTATTGGCGTAGCTGAATCGTAGCTATGCGAACCTTGGAAGGTCGCCCCCTTAATCGGTGTGTTCAGCGGCCCGAGGCCCCCAAACCTCCTTCTCGATGAGGGACCTGCCCAGCGAATGACTGTTATCGGCTTATCAATGTCCAAGACCGCCAGGGCCAGCCGATATCGACGGGTCCTGGAGAAGATCGGCGCTACACCTCTGGCCCTTAGACCCGATTCCAGCGCGTCCATCGAGGAGATTCTGGATCGTATCGACGGGCTTCTCCTGACCGGAGGTGAGGACATCGACCCGGTCTATTACAGCGAGCCCCCACAGGACGCAACTCCAGACAAGGAGAGAGACGCCTTCGAGCTGCCCCTGGTGTATGCAGCCATCGACCGGGACATGCCCATCCTGGGCATATGTCGGGGCATGCAGGCTATAAACGTCGCTATGGGAGGCAAGCTAATCCAGCATGTGAAAGGCCACCGGTCCCCGGGCAAGAAGGAATCGGTGTTCCACGATATCTATATCGCGCCCGGCAGCCGTCTCGGGGCCATACTCGGTGGAGGTCCCATAATCAGGGTCAACAGCCGGCACCGCCAGGGGTTTACTCAGGCCTTGAAGGCCCCGGGCCTGATGGCCTCGGCCTACGTCCTCAATGGAGACTTGATAGAGGGGGTAGAAGCCCCCTATTACTCCTGGATCGTAGGAGTCCAGTGGCACCCGGAGAGGGAAACGGAGAACCACCCCAAGAACATCAACCTCTTCCACTCCTTGATGGAAGCGGCCAATCGCGTTGGAGCCAGGAGATGATAGAGAGAGCATGGTCACTAATCTAGGAACGGTAAAGCCGGTCAAAATAGAAGAAGAGATGCGGGGCTCCTACTTGGACTACGCCATGAGCGTAATAGTCGCAAGAGCCCTGCCGGATGTGCGGGACGGCCTGAAACCGGTGCACAGGCGAATCCTGTACGCCATGAATGACCTGAACCTCCAGCCCAGTACCCCTTATAAGAAGAGCGCCCGCATAGTAGGAGAGGTCCTGGGTAAATATCATCCTCACGGCGACGGACCCGTATACGACGCGATGGTACGCATGACCCAGGACTTCTCCATGAGATACCCTCTCATCGATGGTCAGGGTAACTTCGGCAGCGTAGACAACGACCCCCCAGCGGCCATGAGGTACACCGAAGCCCGCCAGACTCAGTTCTCCACCGAGTTGCTGGCCGACATCGACATGGACACCGTCGATTTCTCACCCAATTTCGATGACAGCCTCCAGGAGCCGGTAGTCCTCCCCTCCCGCATTCCCAACCTGTTGGTCAATGGCAGCTCGGGCATCGCCGTAGGGATGGCCACCAACATACCTCCTCACAATCTGGGAGAGATATGCGATGGCGTCATGTGCCTCATCGATGATCCCGATGCCTCAATCGAAGAGCTGCTGCAGGTCGTCCACGGGCCCGACTTCCCAACCCGGGCCGAGATTTGGGGCAAAGAGGGGATTCGCAACGCCTATACCACAGGCCACGGCAAGATAATCATCCGGGCCAAGGCGGTGATCGAGGAGATCAAGAAGGGGGGCCGCAGCCAGATAATCATCACCGAGCTTCCCTACCAGCTCAACAAGGCTACCCTGGTGGAGCGAATAGCTATTCTGGCCCGGGACCACAAGATCGATGGCATCGCCGAGATCAGAGACGAATCGGACCGCGAGGGGATCAGGGTAGTCGTCGAGCTGAAGCGGGACGAATTTCCGGAACAGGTGCTCAACAACCTGTATCTCAACACCTCTATGCAGACCTCCTATTTCCTGAACATGCTGGCCCTGGTCGATGGCGCTCCCAGGGTGCTGAATCTCAGGGCCTTGCTTCAGTACTTCATCGATTTTCGGCGAGAAGTCGTCGCACGCAGGTCTCGATTCGAGTTGAGAAAGGCCCAGGAGCGAGCCCATATCCTGGAGGGGATGAAGATAGCCCTCGACAACCTTGACGCAATCATCGCTCTCATCCGTCAGTCTCCCAGCGTGGAGGATGCGCGGATCAATCTGATGCAAATGTGGAGCCTAACCCAGATCCAGGCCCAGGCAATTCTGGACATGCAGTTGAGGCGCATCGCGCAGCTGGAAAGGCAGAAGATAGATGATGAGTACACAGAGACTATCAAGAAGATAGGCTATCTTGAAGACCTGCTGGACAATCCCCGCAAAGTCCTTTCACTGGTAAAGGACGATATAGTGGAGATCAAGGCTAAATACGCAGACCCCAGGCGCACCGTGATAATGGACCAGGAAGTAGGGGCCTTCTCTAAAGAGGACCTGATCGCCCACAGCGAGGTGGTGGTCACCCTCAGCCACCGCGGTTACATCAAGCGGATGCCTAAGGACACCTACAAGGTCCAGCGGCGTGGAGGCAGGGGTGTTGCCGGGATGAAGACCCGGGACACGGATGAGATCCAGCACCTTATCCTGGCCGATACCCACGATATTCTGCTCTTCTTCACCAACAAGGGACGGGTCGCCAGCCTAAAATGCTACGACGTTCCCCCTGCCCTCTCCCGAACGGCAAGGGGGATCGCCATAAACAACCTGATCAACATGGAAGAAGGGGAGAGGATCACGGCCCCAATCCAAGTCGTCGACTTCGAGCCGGGTGAGCACATCGTGATGGCTAGCCGCAATGGCCAGATCAAAAAGACACCTCTGCACGCGTTTGCCAATATCCGGGGCAGCGGCATCATCGCCTTAAGGCTGGACACAGCGGACGAGTTGGTCTCCGTGGCCCTGGCCACCAATGACGACGAATATATCATCGTTACCAAAAAGGGACAGGCCCTCAGGGCAAAAGTCGACGGGCTACGCAGCGCCTCCAGGTACAGTGGGGGGGTACGGGGGATCAAGCTGACCCCCAAGGACAAAGTCATAGCCATGGACATAGTGGACCCCGATAGGCATCTGATCACTCTCTCCATCCACGGTTATGGGAAACTGACGCCGCTGCGTTCCTATAGAACCCAGTCCAGAGGTGGCCACGGACTGCTGACCTTCAGGGTCAATCCCAAGACGGGGCCCCTCGTCGCCGCCAGGGTGGTAGACCGCTCCCACGAGCTGATAATCATCTCGGCCCAGGGCCAAGTCGAGCGAATCATGCTGAAAGGGATCTCGGTCCAGGGTAGGATTACCCAGGGAGTGAGCATCATGCGTCCCGACACCGGTGACACCGTGGCCGCCCTGGCATGCTCGGACCCCAACGCCGAGCAAGGGAATAACTCCAACCACAACGGGCGGGTTAAAGAATAGGCGGGATCAGGGATATGAAGCTGCTGTTCGTCCACGGGTCTGGCGGCACCGAGGCCGACTTCTATTACCAGACCCGGTATTTCAAGCACTCCGAGGCCGTGACCTTGCCCGGTCACCCCCACGGTAAGCCTTGCTCTTCCATATCAGGGTACGTGGACTGGCTCCGGGGATACATAGCCGGCAACGGTTACGAAGACGTGGTCCTGGCCGGACACTCCATGGGAGGCGGCATCGTGCTCCTCTACGGCCTCCTCTACCCGGAAGAGGTGAAGGCCCTGGTCCCCATCTCCAGCGGCGCCAGGTTGAGAGTGCACCCAGAGTACCTGGCCGATGACCACGATGGCATCACCGATCTCGAGGCCTGGGCCAGGGGCCGGAGAGAGCGGCCCGCTACCTATGACTCTTCCGTTCACACCATGGTCCTGGAGAAGGAGCTGGAGGTGGGGCCCGCCGTGCACCATAACGACATGACGGCCTGCGATCATTTCGACATTATGGACCGGGTGGGCGAGATCAAGCTTCCCACCCTGGCGATCTGCGGTACAGAAGATGTAATGACCCCACCCATCTACTCCAGATACCTGGAGGAGCATATGGACAGCTGCCGGACCGTCATCGTCGAGGGTGCAACCCACAGCATCATGCTTGAGAGGCCAGACCTGGTAAACAGGGCCATAGCGGACTTCCTGGCTTCTCTCTCCTAAAGACTCGCACCCCTGGGCCATAGGGCCGTACCTGGGCCCTTGATGGAGAACCCCGAACGGCTTTCATGCCATAATTGCCCCGATACCTCTACCGTTCATCATTCAGACAGCCTCGCGCCAATAAGGTCAAGCAATGAAATTCGGTCTGAACCTCCGAGACTTCCTATCCGACCCTGAACGCTCCATCTATTCCCAGCTAGAGGACACGGCCGCAATAATCCGAGATGCCACCTCCCTGGGGTTCTGGGGCGCCTACATGCCTCAGCATTGGATCTCCCATCCGACGATCTGGCTCCAACCAATCCCAGTGCTGGCCCGGCTGGCCCCGGAGAACAGTAACTTGAAGCTGATTACCGGCATCGTCCTACTCCCATTGCACAATCCCATACAGGTCGCCGATGAGGTGGCCACGATGGACCATATTACCAACGGACGGTTCATCTTAGGTGTCGGCCTGGGATACCGGGACGTAGAGTTCGAGGTCGCAGGCACCAGCCGCAAGGAACGGGTGAGCCGCTTCCGGGAGTCGATTAAGCTGATGAAGCTCCTGTGGTCGGGCGAGGAAGTCACCTTCGAGGGCAAGCATTGGAAGCTGCGAGGCGGTAGGCTGGGCTTAACCCCTGTGCAACAACCGCATCCGCCCATCTGGATCGCATGTCAGAGTCCCGTGACCGCTCGACGTTCGGCTACGCTGGGCGATGGCTGCCTACTGGGCCCCAGGATCGAGTGGCGGTATTTTCAGGAGCTGGCCGACACCTACTGGCAAACCGTCCATGAGGCCCCAAGCCCCACAGAGGGCTTTCTGGCTTCCCACCGCTGCATCTCCATAGCTCCAACCCGGCAAGAGGCCCTGCAGGCGGCGCAGGAGAAAGTCGAGACATCCGCCCGCATGTACGGGACCTGGCGAATGCAGGAGCCGACTATATCGAACCTGGGGCTCTCCTCGACGAAGGACCTGAGCGAATGGGCGATCGTGGGAACCCCAGAGGAATGCGCCGAGACGATAGCGCTATGTGAGGAGGAGATGAAGGTAGACTATATGGGCCTCACATTCCTGAACCTGCCTCGGGGCCCCTCGCAGCGGAGAGAATACCTCCAGTACGTTTCCGAGGAGTTGCTGAGCAGGTTCGCCTAGCACGCTGATGCAATATGGGGTGTGCAGTCCCGAGTGTCGGGATTACCGGGAGTTTGTCCCGAGTTCGGGACAAACCTAATTTCTTCCCCCTTCCTGGTCAGGAAGGGGGTAAGGGGGATGGTCGTCCCGACTTGTCCCGATTCTCGGGACTTGTCGGGATTCAGCACCCTGTTAGCGCGGCAAGACCTTTTTCAGAAATCCTGGCGCCCACCAGTTCAGGTCGCCCAGCACCCGCATCAGGGCCGGCACCAGCAACGCCCTGACGATCGTACTGTCCAAGAATATAGCTATGGCAATCCCCAGACCCAGAGCCTTGATGATGACTATGTCCCCAAAGGCGAAGGACCCGGATACCAGCACCAGCACCAGCGCGGCGCTGGTTATTACCCTGCCCGTTCTCTCCAGGCCCAGGGCTACACTGGCCGTGTTATCGCCAGTGGCATCGTAGATCTCCTTGATCCGGACCAGGAGAAACACCTCATAGTCCATGCTGAGGCCGAATAGGATCATGAAGAGCAGAATGGGCAGGGTCGCCTCCAGGAAACCTGTGGAGGTGAAGTTCAGCAACCCCTCGAAGTGCCCCTCCTGGAAGATGAACACCAGCGCGCCATAGCTGGCGAAGATGCTCATCCCGTTCATCACTATAGCCTTGAGGGGGATCACCACCGACCTGAACAGCACCATCAGCACCAGGTAGACCGACACCGTCACCAACGCCAGGGCCCAGGGGAACACGCTGTACATGGCGTCCACCGCGTCCATCAGGCTGGCCGAGGCCCCTGTGACGAAGAAGGACACCCCCTCTCCGGGGACCAGGGCCCTCAGCTCCTTCACCACACCTCGGGCCTGTTCGGAGTTGATATCGAAGGTGGTATAGACCCGGATCATTGTGGTCTCGCCACCACCGAACTCCTCCAGGCTGTAGGCTACCTCCGGCATCCCCGAGGTCGATGGCTCGGCGTACAGCATTCGGTACCCATCCCTGGTGATGTCTGGGCTGAGATCGACGATGCTCTCCACACGGGTTACCCCCTCGATGGACGCAGCGGCCCGAGAGTAATCGTATATCGCTCCCAGGCTCTCCGGCGCCAGGACTCCATTCTCCGAGGTAGCGGCCACTAAAATCGGGGCCAACTCCCCCTCCCCGAACTTCTCCACAGCCACGTCCCACCCCCGTCTCGATTCGGCCTCGATGGGCAGGACCCCTGCCCAGGGTATGCCAAGGCGTGCATTCAGAAAGGGGGTCCCCAGGGCCAGAAGAAACACCACCAGGGGTACCATTACCAGAAGCGGATGCGACATCACCCAGGATGCCAGGGCCCGCCAGAACAGGTTCCGGTTATACAGTGCCTTTGGCATCACCGGGAGAGAATCTATACGGCCCCCCATGACCCCCAGAATGGCCGGGAGAAGGGTGAGGGCCAGCATCAGGGACACAGAGATGACTACTATGCCCCCTATGCCTATGGAGCGGAGCATCGTCAACTCAAAGATCAGCAGCCCCGTCAATCCCAGGACCGTGGTGACGGCGGAAAAGAGGATGGCCCTCCCGGCCGTGGCCACCGTTACGCACACGCTGTCTTCCACCGACCTGGACGGGAGCTCCTCCCTGAACCTGCTCACCATCAGGAGGGAGTAATCGATGGCCGCACCGACCCCCAGGAGGGTGGCCGTGTTCATCGAAAACACCGACATATCAGTGACAAGGCCCAGGAGGTATATGGCCGCCAGGGTGAATGTCAGGCCGAAGGCCCCAATGGCCAGGGGCGCCACCACCGAGGCCACGGTGCCGAATATCAGAAGCAGGGCTACGGCCACCAGGGGGAAGGTGATGATCTCTGCCCGCCGCAGGTCCTCCCCGGTAAACTGGTTGATGTCGGAGAAGATGGCGGCGCCGCCCGTAACCCACACATCGAGGTCTACTGGTGGTATCCGGTCCCTGACCTCGGGGACCATGTCCAGGGCCTCGTCCAGGTCTACGTCGAAATAGGCCAGGACATAGGTGGTATGGCCGTCCTCGGAGACCAGCCTGTCGTCGCCCGTCCCGTATACGGTATCCACACCTTCCAGCCCGGGGAAGCCGACCAGTCCAGAAAGAGCCGTTTCAACCCGGGCCCTGTATCCCGGGCTTTCCACCAGCAGGTCGTCGCTGGAGAAGACGATGACCAGGAGCGTGGGACTCACTATCTCGCTGGCCTCCAGCAGGTCCAGCCCTTTCCGGGCTTCCGTGCTCTGCTCCCCGAACCCGCTCTTGAGGACAGACCCAACCCTTGGGGCCAAGATAGCCGAGAGGGCCAGCACCAGTAACCATACGCCGATGACGGCCCACCGGTGCCGGTAGACCCATCGGCCGAATCGATAAAACAGGGAGTTCTCCAAACCGGGAGTAAAGGGGTCCTCCATTAGGGCGATAGAGGCCGACGTATAGACATCGCGGCGTGCGGCGCAGCCCGTAGGCCGTAGGCCATTATAGCAAGGGCCCTAGCTGAGGTCCGAACTCCTCATCCCTTGCCGCTCACCAATGCAGTCCGATGCGCAGGTATCTGAGAATGTTTAATAACACTTTCGACCATCCCCCTTTCCCCCTTCCTGGCCAGGAAGGGGGAAGAAATTAGGATTATCCCGAACTCGGGACAAACCCCCGGCAATCCCGACACTCGGGACTGCACTCCCCGCTTTCTAGGACTTATTAAACGGCTGCTCAAGCATCTACTATTTGACAGTACATCGTTACTGAAAGTACAATCTTAAGCTGTGAATACGAATATCGATTACGCTATAGTAAAGACCAGCGGCAGGCAGTACCGGGTCTCGGTCGGAGACCGGGTCCGTGTAGACAGGATGAGCCAGGAGCCTGGAAGCACGGTAGTCCTGGACCAGGTGCTCATTCTATCTACGAAGGGCAAGGTATCCGTAGGGGCCCCAGTGGTAAGCGGGGCAGTAGTCGAGGCCCGGGTAGACGGGCATGGCCTCGCCGACAAAGTGATCGTCTTCAAATATAAATCCAAGGTCAGATATCGACGGAAGACGGGCCACAGGCAGCGTTACACGGAGCTTACCATCGAGAAGATCACCGCCCGTAAGGGCGGAGGCCGAAAGGCGTCCACGACAAAATCGGGCGGCGAGAGCGAGGCTAAATAATGGCCCACAAAAAGGGCGGAGGCAGCAGCAGGAACGGAAGAGACAGCCAGGGGCAGCGGTTGGGGGTGAAACGTTATGGCGGCGAGCTGGTCACGGCAGGCACCATTATTATCAGGCAGCGGGGCACTAAAATCCACCCCGGCACCAACGTGGGTCTGGGTCGAGACCATACTCTTTTCGCCCTGCGTGAAGGTTACGTCCTGTTCGAGAGGCACTCCAAGTACCGCAAGAAGGTAAGTATCACACCTGTGTAACCACCAGATATCATGAAAACTGACATTCACCCGAAATACCAGCGGTGTACTGTGACCTGCGGCAGTTGCGGCAACACCTTCGAGACCCGGTCCACCAAACCCGAGATACGCGTCGAGCTGTGCAGCAACTGCCATCCGTATTACACAGGTCAGCAGAGAATCATAGACACCGGCGGCAGGGTAGAGCAGTTCAGACGGCGCTACGGGCTCAAGTGAGAGGCGGATAACGTCGCCGCGAGGGAGCACAGTGCTCCCTCGTTTGATTTAAGGAGAGTTTTGCCCCAGAAGAGCTACTACGGGGGCCAGGCGATCATCGAGGGCGTGATGATCCGCGGCCGGAAGAACATCGCCATCGCCGTCAGGTGCCCCGACGACCACATCGACCTTCACACCGAGCCGATTCAGGGCATCTTCGCTGGCTGGATGAAGAAAATTCCCCTGCTCAGGGGCGTTCTCACCCTCCTGGAGATGATGGTTATCGGGACCCGGGCCTTGATGCGCTCGGCCCGCCTGGCCCTGGGAGAAGATGAGGAGGAAGAAGGAGGAGTAGATTCCTACTCCTGGCTCATGTGGGGGACCATGGTCCTAGGCCTGGTGGTAGGGGTGGGCATATTCTTCGTGGGCCCCCTGTTCATCCAGGAATGGTTGGATTCTTACATAGACTCCTCGGTACTGCTCAACCTGATCGAGGGGGCAATAAGGCTGTTTCTATTCCTGGGCTACCTGCTGCTAATAGGCACCATGAAGGACATCAAGAGGGTCTTTGCCTATCACGGAGCAGAGCACATGTCCATTCACGCTCTGGAACACGGCGACCCCCTGGAGGTGGAGCACGTAAGGAAGTACAGCACCTTCCACCCCAGATGCGGCACCGCTTTCTTGCTCATAGTGGTACTGCTGTCTATTCTGGTCTTTGTGGCCGTGGGCCGACCGGCCCTGTGGATTCTAATCATCTCCAGGATAGTCCTGATCCCGGTCATTGCCGGGCTCGCCTACGAGATCCTCAAGTTTCACGGGGCCCACAGCGACAATCGCTTGCTGAGTTTCCTACTGGCCCCCGGCCTGTCCCTGCAGAGGATCACCACCCGCCGCCCCGATGACGCTCAGATAGAGGTTGCCCTCACTGCGCTCAAGGGAGCCATCGCGGCCGATAACGCAGAGGAAGAGGCGGTAGTCCCATCCTCCGCTGCGCCAATGGCCCAGGAAGTTGCCGCCAGGGGGCCTTCTTCGACAGACTAGGAGGGTGCTTAAAAAGCCTTTCGACCATCCCTTCGTTGGGACTCAGGACAGGCCCCCTGTCCCCCCTTGTATGTTGGTAACTCTGATATCCTAGGTATGCCTCGGCAGACGACACTAAGCAGAGGGCCCGGGGTAGCAAAGGTGAGAAAGACCGATTCCCCCTATGTGGTAGACACCGCAGGAAGTCAGGGTCGTCGCACCCAGCCTGGTTGAGCCCGAACAGTTGTTGGGGCCATAGAGCCCGGACTTACAAGGCTTGGCCAGAAAAGAGAGCATACCCCATGAGTTTTAAGGGCACATTCGTAGGAATCAACGTATCCAAAGCCCGATTAGACGTGGCGGTACGTCTTACGGGTCAAAGCTGGGGAGTGGACAATGGAGAGAAGGGGCTGAAAGAGCTGGTCCAGGGGCTGAAAGCTCTTTCTCCCACTCTAGTGGTTTAGAGGACACTGGAGGGTATCAAATCCCAATGGCTGCGGCCTTGGGGGCCTTAGGGTTGCCTGTGGTGGTGATGAACCCTCGCCAGGTGCGGGATTTCGCCAAGGCCACAGGGAAGCTGGCCAAGACCGACGGCATAGTTGCCCAGGTGTTAGCCTATTTTGGTGAGGCGGTGCAACCTGAACCCCGTCTTCTACCAGACATCGAGGCCCAGGGATTGGAAGCCCTGGTAAGACGCCGCTATCAGCTAGTGGCGATGCAGACCACAGAGAAGAACCGGCTGAGCAGAGCTCCGCCTGCGGTGCGAGGCAGCCTTAAAGAGCACAACGTCTGGCTGGATAGGAAGAGACAAAAGACGGACAAGGAGTTAGGGGCACAAGGTTCGGGAAAGCCCTCTTTGGCGGGAGAAGGAAAAGCTGCTTAGGAAGGTGCCTGGGGTAGGACCGGTGGTGGCCCGCACCTTGATAGCGGAACTGCCAGAGCTGGGGAAACTAAACCGCCGAGAGACCTCCTCCTTGGTAGGAGTGGCCCCTATGAATCCCGCACACGGGATGAACCGGGATAGTGGCCTTTTCAGGGGTAAACGGAAGGGTGGGAGGGAGGGCCTCAGTGCGCAGGAACCTCTACATCGGAGTGCTAGGGGCAATGCGATCTGACCCCACTATCAAGGCCTTCTACCAGCGTCTACGTTCCGCAGGGAAGCCCGCCAAGGTCACTTTAGCAGCTTGTATGAGGAAGCTGCTTACCATGCTTAATGCCATCATAAAAAATGAGACTGATTGGAAGAAAATTTTCCAGGAATTTGAAAACTCGCGCAAAGAAAATACCGATGCCATTGCAGAGCTCGCTTTGGAAAATTACTTTGTCATGCGCGATCACGTTGCTGATCCGAAATTTCTATTGCGGAAAGAAGTCGAATTTGCT
>JADFJI010000316.1 GCA_022566235.1 Chloroflexota bacterium | reverse complement strand
TGTTGCAGGCCTCATCGAGAGTCCTGATTCACCCTTGGTTGGCAAGATGCGAGGGCGGCGCTATCCGACCGCTGAGTGGCAGGGAATCGTTTTTATCTGGATGGGGGAGACGGAGCCCGTGCCCCTGGAAGAGGACCTACCCTGGGAGTTCGCAGACCCGACCCTGAACGGGTGTCGGTACACCCGGGTCAAAGACTGGGAAACCAACTGGACCGAGCCGATGAATCAGGGTATAGACTACCACGAGTTCTACCTGCACCGGGGCCTGAACTTCTGGCGGCTCATCGATTGGAGGTTCCCCTTCCTCCGTCCCAAACCCGTGTACATAAGTGCGGCTAAGATAGTTGAAGAGGGCGACAATTACGTCACGCTGCTTCAAGAGAAGGTGCGTTTCGGCCAGGCAGAGTATCCCGGGTTGGGTAAGTGGCCTCGACGCGTCTGGTGGCGTCGCCTCAGCGCTCCCAAGACCCCTATCTCCGGCTCGCTCCAGACGGCAACGGGAGAGAAGGCCTGGGCCACCTACAACCACAATGTGGAGTTGCCCACCATAGTGCGCGTTTGCGTCGGCACCTTCGTCCATATGCGCTGGGGTGTGCCGGTGGACGAGCACAACACCCGTATGTGGACATTTACTGTCTGTAAGAAACCCAGGACTATTTTTGGTCAGGTTTGGCAGGATCTCTGGTACTATCTCTGGCGAAAGCCCGCGGCAGTAGTTGCCATCAACGAAAAGGAAGACCTGGTGGTTTTCAAGAAGGAGAGGCTGAATCTCGAGCAGCCGCAAAAGCTTGGCCTTCTGGACGTTGGTGTAATCTACTTCAGGCGTCAACTGGCCATGCGCTCTCGAGACTTCCAGCGCCTGGGCGGGGCCCATGGGTGCATTAAGCAACCCCCGACTCGTCCCGATACTCGGGACCCGGCGCGAGTTGCACAGGACGTGACGGCTCGGTAATAACCTAGTCCATCTGCTCGCATCGGGCGATGTCTTGCGCCGCCTACATCTACAATACCAACCGCGGGCAACTTGGACCCCTCGCCGTGCCTCCCGGCAGGTATAGATTTGGAAAGGGCCGGGGCCATACTGGGAGATCATCGGTAAGGCCTCAAATCTAGCTGGGTTATATGTTGTTCTTCCATCGCCTGCCTCACACCATTTCAAAGCCTCCTCATCTGCCATTCCATCCAAACGTATACACCCGCCCCAGCAGGCCCGTGTCCCATGACCTCGAATACCCATCTCTTGGAGCTTGCATCTCAGGTGGGCATAGAATAAGCTCACCCGAGGGACGGGATATTCACTCGGGAGGCTCAACTACTTGGTCCAGGTCATCTGCAACCATCCCCCGGCCGGGAGACTGATAGCTTGACTGGTCCGGCTCTGGCGGGGCTGAATGTCCTTGACCTCAGTGAGGGGATATCGGGCGGCTACTGCACCAAGGTTCTGTCTGACCTAGGCGCTCAGGTGATCAAGATAGAGGCCTCCGTCGTCGGAGACTGCACCCGAAGGATGGGCCCCTTTCTGAACGACGTGCCCTCAATCGAGGCCAGCGCCCCCTTCCTGTACCTCAATGCCGGTAAGAAAAGCATCACCCTTAACATCGAGGCCGATGGAGCGAAGTCGATTTTAAAGGAGTTGGCCCAAAAGACTGACATCCTGGTGGAGAGTTTCAAGCCCGGATACCTGGCTGAGCTGGGCCTCGGCTACCCGGACCTGGAAGAGGCCAACCCCGGCCTTATCATGGCTTCCATATCCTACTTCGGCCAGGACGGCCCCTATCGGGATTACGAAGGTTGCGAGCTAGTGGCCTTTGCCATGAGCGGGTATATGTATCTAACGGGTGATGAAGACCGGGAGCCCCTGAAAGCCGGCGGATATCAGGCGGAGTACCAGGGTGGGCTGGCCGCCGCTATGGCCATCCTGGCTGCCTTGAACTACAGAGACTACACGGAAGAAGGCCAGTACATCGATGTGTCCACCATCGAGGCCCTGGCCTCCACCCTCGACGGCGTATCGGTCTTCACGACGCTGGAGCATGATGGCGTACTGCCCCGGCGGGCCGGCACCCGTCTGATCAGGCGAGAACCCCGTGCCCCATACCCTTCTACCCTGCTGCCGTGCAAAGACGGATGGATACACGTTCACTACTCGCCCAGTAACCCCGAGGGGATCGCACTGCTTACGGGAAATCCTCGCCTAGCCGATCCAGAGGTCTTGGGAGCTATGAATGGACATGCCGACGAGATCGACCAGATCATTACGGACTGGCTGAAGGACCGCACCAGGGAAGAGGCCCAGGCCCTTGCACAGGAAATAAGAATACCCTTCACCATGGTGCAGTCCATCCCAGAGGTGATGGACGACCCACAGCATAAGGCACGGGATTTCTTCGTGGCCATCGACCATCCCGCCGCCGGGCCCCTCAAGTATCCCAGCTCTCCCTTCGCAGCTCCCGAGGGCCAGGAGCAACCGGCGAGGGCGCCCCTCTTGGGCGAGCACAACCAGCAGATCTATTGCCAGGTGCTTGGTCGCTCCTCCCAGGAGCTTTCCAGGCTGACAGACCTGAACGTAATTTAGAAAGAGACCCGATTGTCAAACAGAAAGACTGGCCCGCTGCCCCTGCATCATGTGCGGGTCGTCGACCTCACCAACGTAATAGCCGGGCCGGTGACCACCAGGGTGCTGGGACAGCTCGGAGCCCAGGTAATCAAGGTCGAGCTGCCCTGGGGCAGAGCGATAGGCAACATAGCCCTGCATACCCAGGAGTCCAACCACCCGCGGCCATACAATGCCGTGGCCACCTTCAACGAGGTCAACCGCGCCAAGCTGAGCATCGCCATCGACCTGGGGCACAAGAATGGCAAGCGCTTATTCCTGGAGCTTGTAGGGCTGAGCGATGTGGTAATCGAGAACTACAGTCCCAGGGTGATGGGCAATCTGGGATTCCACTACCAGGAACTGGTGAAGGTGAGGCCCGACCTCATCATGGTCTCCATGCCCGCCTTAGGCGACCCGGGCCCCTGGTCCAACTAC